>JAFDFT010000237.1 GCA_019309685.1 Deltaproteobacteria bacterium | reverse complement strand
AAAAGCTGATACGGAAGATAATTTTTCTAACATCCGCACGCCGTCAGGTAAAATAGAAGTATTCATCCCTGAAATGGAAGAACAGGCCAAAAAGCTTGACACAGCCAGTGAAACCGAAGGTTTAAAAATGCCGGATGATTTTCCTTTGATTTTAAATGCGGGCCGGCACATGGACTATAACGCCAATACTCTTATGCGAAATCCTGAGTGGAACAAAGACAAACGGGCCTGTACTGTAGCTGTCAACCCTTCGGATGCAGGCGCCATGAACTTGACAGATGGACAGCAGGTTCGTGTTACAACAGAAGCCGGCAGCGATACAGGCGAGCTTCAGGTAACCAAGCAGGTCCGAAAAGGAACAGTCCTTATTCCCCATGGTTTCGGATTGATTTATGATGGCAAGGTGTATGGTATCAATGTCAACCGCTTAACGAAAAATACATACCGCGACCCTCTTGGCACACCTCTTCATCGGTTTGTGCCCTGCCGTGTCGAAGCTGTCTGAATGAAACCAGTTAACCTTAAAAATCTTAAGGAGGCATAATTATGACCAAGCTTACTGAATTATTAGGATGTAAACACCCTGTTATATTGGGTGCCATGGGCGTTATCTGCAACCCCGAACTTGTTGCCGCCGTGTCTGAAGCAGGCGGATTCGGCCTATTAGCAACTGCCTTTACGTCTGACGCGGAATTTTTACGTAAACAGATTAAAGATACCAAAGAACTTACCCAAAACCCTTTCGGCGCGAATTTACAGGTAATGAACCCTCTGACCAGCGAGCTCATAAACATTCTTGCGGATGAAGGGGTCAAAGCGGTTACTGTTTCCGGCGGCTCGCCGAAAACCATTATCCCTCTTCTTAAAGATAAAGGGATGAAAATTATTCCGGTCGTTCCCACGGTAGATGTTGCCCGGAAATCAGAAGCACTCGGTGTGGATGCCATTATTGCTGAAGGATCTGAATCTGGAGGGATACAGGGTTTTAGAGGAGCTTCCACAATGGTACTTGTTCCGGCGGTCGTCGATGCCGTAAATGTACCGGTGATTGCTGCAGGCGGCATAGCAGACTCACGCGGCTATCGTGCCGCTCTTGCTCTGGGCGCAGCAGGCGTACAGGTAGGTACACGGTTTATCGCAACCAAAGAATGTATTGCTCACCAGAATTATAAAAATGCCGTTATTGATTTAAATGAGTCCTCTACCCAACTGATAAATCTAGGTGCTTTTCGGGTCAGGGCTTTATCAACACCATTTGCTGAAAAACTACTTTCAGACCCTTCACAGACCGGCGGTGGTTTCTCCGGACAAGGAATAGAGGAATCATGGCTAAAGGGAGATATGGATGCGGGGTTTCTTCCTGCCGGTGAAGTCACGGGTCTGATTAAAGACATACCATCTGTGAAGGATATTATCGATGAAATGATTCAATAAGGTGTGTAACCCGGGCGAAGGGTTGATGGCCTTTACCATTCACCTTTCATCCTTTACGTGCAGGAGGTTTCTATGAGCAACCACTACAGACTGATTGGAATGATTGGGTCACCATATTCAATGAAAATGAGGGCTATCCTGAGGTACAGGCATATTCCGTTTCACTGGGTTCTAAAAAACACTAAAGCATCCGAGGAGGTAGCACACGTAAAGCCGCCTATTATACCTGTTCTTCAGTTTCCGGAAGACAAGTCATATCACCTGGACTCAACCCCTCTTGTCTACGAACTGGAAAAACGCTATCCTGACAAACGGTCGATCATTCCACATGATCCGGTCCTTGCGTTTCTTTCGTATCTTATCGAGGACATGGCCGATGAGTGGGTAACAAAGATGATGTACGGCTACCGGTGGTGGTTTACGGCTGATCAAAAATACTGCAGCCTCTGGATGGTCCATATGGGAGGAGGGCCTGCTAAGAGAGAAGATCTTCAAAAGGCAGCTCAAATGATTACTGATGTTCAGACAAGCCGTCTTGGTCTTGTCGGGTGCACAGAAGAAAACAAGTCTATAATCGAAGACAGCTTTCTTCATCTGTTGGACATCCTGGAGAGAAATCAAGAAGATTCATACTTCCTGTTTGGTACCCGTCCGAGTCTTGCCGACTTTGGCTTGTACGGCCAGCTTTACCAGCTCAATCACGACCCGACATCGCTTGCCATCATGCGTGAGAAGTCCCCCCTTGTCTGTTCCTGGATAGACATCATAGATGACGCGTCGGGTATGGAGGACGGCGAATGGATCGATTCAAACGCCCCTCTCCCCGAGGCTGTGACGGAACTTCTATCAATGGCCGGCGAAGTGTATTTTCCGTTCCTGCTGGCAAACACGAAAGCATTTGAACAGGGAGAGAAGAGTTTTTCCCTGACACTTTTAAACAGACCCTATGAACAGGAAACGTTCAAGTATCAGGCAAAATGTCACCAGTGGCTCCGGGAGAAGTACGCTGAACTTTCAGTTGACACAAAAGATCGGGTTGATTCCGTTCTCAAGGATACCGGCTGTTTGGAAGGCCTGGTATAATTTCTTGTTAAAAATACTGAACCCCCGCATCCGCGGAGATGACGAGAACCAATAAAAGGAGTTGAAATGAGTAGTGCAGCATACAAATACTTGCTCGAAGTAATGATAAAACGCCGGGGACCTTATGCAGGGGCTGACATCCCCGAATTTTACGAATTGGTTGAAACGCTTTTTACACCTGAAGAAGCTGAAGTGAACAATGCCATGCCCAGGGGACCTGTTACTGCGGCTGATATGGCCAAAGAAATGGGTAAAAATAAAGAAGATCTCAAACAAATACTGGAAGCAATGGCAAATAAAGGACTATGCTCGGCGGTTAAAAGAGAAGATGTTCAATACTACATGGCCGCCCCCTTCATGCCGGGAATATTTGAGTATCAATTCATGCCAGGTAAAACCACGGACAGGGATAAAAAAATTGCCGGGCTGATATACGCGTATAAGACAGCGTACGAATCCAGTGCAGGCCCACGAAAAATGACATTTCCCACAACGCGCGTCATCACTGTGGACAAAAAGATTGAAGCAGGAAACAAAATCCATACATATGACCAGATGAAAACCTATATTGACAAAAATGAGTATATCTCTGCTGCTACATGCTTCTGCCGCCATGAGGCAAAGCTGCGGGGAGAAGATATCCACGACATGCCCATGGATGTGTGTATGTCTTTTGGAAACATGGCGGAATATGTTGTTGAAAGACTTGGCGGGAAACGGCTTAGCAGGGAAGAGGCGATGAAGGTTCTGGATCTGTCCGAAGAAGCGGGTCTTATACATATGAGCCGAAACACTGCCGATAATATCGATTTTGTCTGCAACTGCGACCGCTGGCATTGTGAGGTTGTCACGGCCATGCTGAAACAGCCGAAACCGGCGCTCTTTTTCAACTCAGGCTTTCACCCTGTTTTTGACCCGGATCTATGTACCGCATGTGAAGAATGTATTGACCGTTGTCCGCCAGAAGCGATTCTAATGGGCGATAATGACATCCCTGAGGTTGATCTTGACCGATGTTTCGGGTGCGCTGTTTGCGCAACAGGATGCCCTTCTGAAGCGATAAAAATGGAAGCCAAGCCCGGCTTTCCCGCACCGCCAAAAGATATAAAGGAATTTGCGGCCGCTATAAAAGCGAGCTTCTCAAATGGCTGAGGGTCTACTCTCGTAAGATAAATCACATAAAATAAAACAAGTTAACCGACTGCAATAAGCTCCTCCACAATCGCAAGCGCTGCGTCCAGTTTCTCCGGTTTTGATCCGCCGGCCTGGGCCATATCAGGTCTTCCGCCGCCGCTGCCACCGGCAATTTTTGCTACTTGTTTGATAATTTCTCCGGCATGATACTTGTCGACAAGGTCCTTGGTCACAACCGCAATCAGCATGACCTTTGATCCGTTAATACTTCCCAGCACAACCACACCGGACTTAATCTTATCCTTATGTTTGTCAGCCAGCTCCCTTAATGCTGCGGGATTGTCAATGGAAACTTTCTTAACGAGAACATGAATATCGCTAATTTTTTTGATATCATCTTCTATACTTTCCGTGGTTTTTGAAACAGCCTGAATCTTTAATTGCTCGATTTCTTTTTCTAAAGATTTCATGTCAGAAACCATCTTTTCAATGCGCCGTGTAATTTCTTCGGGTTTTTTCTTTACCAGCCTCGCCGCTTCCTGAACAATTTTTGACATCTGTTGTGTATACTCTACTGCAGCGTGACCAGTAACCGCTTCAATCCTTCTGACACCTGATGCAACACTTGATTCGCTCAGTATTTTAAACAGGCCGATATCACCGGTCCTTTCAGCGTGGGTGCCACCACATAGTTCCTTGCTGAAGTCATCAAGGGATATAACACGCACGCGATCTCCGTATTTTTCTTCAAAAAGCGCCGTAGCACCGGAGCTAAACGCTTCTTCCGCGTCCATTTCATCAATTTGAACAGGGATGTTCTCCAAAACCCTGGTATTGACGATAGACTCAATCCGGTCAAGATCGCTGGTTTCAACTTGAGAAAAATGGTTAAAATCAAACCGGAGTCTGTCAGGCGAAACCATTGATCCCGCCTGTTTTACATGGTCACCCAGCACCTCTCTTAACGCGTAATGGAGCAAGTGCGTTGCTGTATGGTTTCTTGCCGTCGCGCTTCGCTTTGTCTTTTCAACAGAAAGCGTTACGGCATCCCCTTTTTTTATACTTCCGGAAACAATATCGCCCTGGTGGATAATAAGTCCTGTTGGATCCTTAATTGTATCATGAATATCTATTTCCAGTTTTTTGTTGAATATTTTTCCTTGATCTCCTACCTGCCCGCCCGATTCCGCGTAAAAGGGTGTCGCTACTGTTACTACCTCAACAGAGCTGCCCGCTTTGGCTTGTTTAACCTCTTTGCCGTCCTGAACTA
>JAFDFT010000236.1 GCA_019309685.1 Deltaproteobacteria bacterium | reverse complement strand
ACTTTATCCAACTTTATCAACTTGACGTGACACTAGCTGAATTTTGCCTTTTCTTTTTCGCTTATGACGTTGCTATAAGGAGATCAGCATGGATGTATTATTTCTATCACGACTTCAATTTGCAGCGGCTACGATGTTTCATTTTTTATTTGTACCACTGACACTCGGGCTGTCTGTGCTCATCGCCATCATGGAAACAAAGTATGTTAAAACGGGTGATGATGCCTATCTTGCTATGACAAAGTTTTGGGGAAAACTGTTTCTTATTAATTTTGCGCTTGGCATTGTGACTGGAATAACGCTTGAATTTCAATTTGGAACCAACTGGGCGCGGTATTCGGCCTATGTTGGTGATATTTTCGGCTCCTTGCTGGCAATCGAAGCAACTGTAGCATTCTTCCTGGAATCAACATTGATAGGGGTCTGGGTTTTTGGTTGGAAAAAACTATCAAAAAAAGCTCATGCCACTGTTATGTGGCTGATTGCTGCGGCAGGAACCCTGTCCGCTGTGTGGATACTCATTGCAAACGCATGGATGCAGCACCCGGTTGGCTATACAATCAGAAACGGGAGGGCCGAGTTAACCGATTTTGCGGCTGTTGTTTTTCAAAAGTTTGCGGTTTTAGAATTTTTTCATACTATCAGCGCCGCTTATATTCTAAGCGCCTTCTTTGTAATGGGCGTTAGCGCGTATCATATACTTAAAAAACAACACATGGAGTTTTTTACTAAATCATTTAGAATCGCCCTTATTTTTGGTTTGATATTCTCATTCTTTGAAGTCGCTGAAGGACATTTGCACGGCGCTGATCTCGCGGACAAACAGCCCGCTAAACTTGCAGCCATGGAATCTCACTGGGAAACAACCACATACGCCCCGAAATATCTTTTTGCCTATCCGGATGAAGAGAACGAAAAGAATGTCATTGAGATTTTGCCCATACCAGCCTGGCTCAGTATCATGTCAAAACATCATCCCAGCGCAGAAATCACGGGATTAAAAGATATTCCGCGCGATGAAAGACCCCCGGTGTTTATTTCCTTTATCGCTTTCAATGCCATGGTGGCCCTTGGATTTTACTTCGCATTTATTACTCTAGTTGGCTTTCTGATCAGAAATAAACTGACACAGTATCCGTTTTATCTAAAAATTATGGTTCTATCCATACCCTTGCCGTACATAGCCATTGAGCTGGGATGGGTTCTTGCCGAAGTGGGCAGACAGCCGTGGATCGTTTACGGTCTGCTAAAAACATCTGATGCGGTTTCCCCTATTGCCGCTTCGCAAGTCCTTACAACATTGTTAGCGTTTATTCTTATATATGGGCTCTTAGGGACTGTGGGATTTTACTAAATCGCGAAAAATGCTGGCAAAGGACCCGAATCATCATGACGACAATAATTAAATACAGGTACATTCTTGGGGATGTCCTTTTTATCAGATTTATGAAAGGGGAATAAAAATGGCTTTGCAAAACATATGGTTTTTCATTTGGGGACTTCTTTGGGCTGTTTATTTCATGACCGATGGTTTTGATCTCGGCATTGGAAGTTTATTGCCCTTTGTAGGAAAAAATGACCAGGAAAAAAGGATCATGATCAACTCCATGGGACCGCTGTGGGATGGAAACGAAGTCTGGCTGATCGCTGCGGGAGGAATTACCTTTGCGGCTTTTCCGACTGTATATGCAGTTATGTTCAGCTCGCTTTATTCTGCGCTGATGCTGATTCTTTTCGCATTGATTTTAAGAGGTGTTTCATTTGAGTTTCGCGGGAAAGTGGACAGCCCAAAATGGCGGACCCTTTGGGATACGTGTATGTTTTTAGGCAGTCTGATTCCAGCCGTTCTCTTTGGCGTTGCCTTCGCGAATATCTTTCAGGGGATCCCCTTTGATAACGAAGGCGTCTATCATGGCACACTTTTTACACTGCTTAATCCGTACGGGCTTTTAGGGGGGGTTCTTTTTCTACTGCTTTTCCTTGAACACGGCGCCTTGTGGCTTAGCATAAAAACCGAAGGCGAACTCCATGATCGATCTGTAAAGGTTGCCAACGGTCTTTGGCCCATCCTCCTGGTCGTTTTGGTCATTTTCCTTGTGGCAACCAGGTTTGCTACGAACCTTTATGATAATTATCTCGCACACCCCCTGTTATTTGTCGTGATACTGATTACTGTGGTCGCGCTGATTGGAATTAAGGTGTTTGTTAAAAAACAAGCGCCTTTTAAAGCGTGGTTTTCTTCGGCGCTGACCATTGTTGGAGTGACGTTTTTTGGTGTGATCGGGCTATTTCCAAATCTTTTCCCATCCAGTCTCAATCAGGAATACAGCCTGACCGCGCATAACGCATCATCCAGTCCATTAACCTTAAAAATTATGTTGGTCGTTGTAATTCTTTTTATTCCTGTTGTTATTGGATACCAGGTGTGGACATACAACCTGTTTAAAGGTAAAGTTACCGACGAAGATCTAAAATATGATGAAGCTTATTAACCTTGATGAATTTTTACATACTTTCTTAGTATCATAAGAGAACTATCATCTTATATAACGAGGGAGATATTTTATGAGGACCAAAACACTACTTGTTTTTTTAATAGCTGTTTTTTTTATAACCGCCATTGGAGTAGCTATTGAAAACAAAGGTGAACGAACCAAAGAACTCTTTGGCGGCGATAGGGGAAACGTCTCATTTCCGCATCACCTGCATCAGGACAAATTAGGCGGCTGTAATACCTGCCACTCTGTTTTCCCCAGGACTCACGGCTCGATTGGAGACATGAAAAAGAAAGGAACGTTGAAGCCGAAAGAAGTAATGAATAAACAATGCATAAAATGTCATCGAGCTGAAAAAAAGGCCGGGAGAAAATCAGGGCCCTTAACATGTTCAAAGTGCCATGTTAAATAAAATATTCATGACAGTATTAAAAAGGAATTGTCCGTATCTTTATTCGCTGGCTGTCCGATCCAACCCTTTTAATCCGGACGCGTCGCCTGTTTTTCAATAATTACCTTCGCGTGTTATATTCGCTTTATGATTACAGTAAAAATAGACAAAGGATATAACTTAAATCTGTCAGGCAAACCGTCATTAAAACTGGATGCGCCTGAAAACCCGACACATGTCGCGGCTGTTCCTGAACGTATTCCTTTTATTAAACCAAAACTAAAGGTAGACATTGGTGATCCGGTAAAAATCGGATCCGTATTATTTATTGATAAAAAGCGTCCGGATCTGAAATTTCTGTCACCCGGCGGCGGGAAAATCGCTGCAATCAATTACGGGCATCGGCGTGTCATTAAAGAAATAGTCATAAAGCTTTCAAATAAAGAACCAAAAAAGAAACTATCTTCCATTTCTGAAGCTGATCTTAAAAAAACAAAAAAAGAAAAACTCGCGGCCATTCTCATGGAAGGAGGGGTATGGCCCTTTATCAGGGCGCTTCCATTTAGAGAAATTGCATCGCCGGATACGTTGCCGCATTCAATATGGATCAGTTTGGATAGCAAAGATCCGTTTCAACCCGATCCCCGTGTATATTTGCATACACAGGAAACGCTTTTAAACTTCGGCATAAATATATTAAATAAATTTTCTTCAAATGTTCATGTGATCGCGCCTGCTGACAATTCATATCTTTTTGAAAACCATAAAAAATTAATATCACATACTTTTTCAGGCTGCTATCCGGCTGATGATCCGGGGGTGATATTGTATCATACGAAAAAATCTTCACCCGAAAACCATGCATGGTATATCAACGGCCAAGACCTGCTGCTTCTTGCCCAAATGGTAAAAACCGGAACCTATCCCATCGAAAGAACTGTTGCTGTTTCAGGGTTATCCGCAGATGAAAGCGTACATGTAAAAACCAGAATGGGAGCTAAGATTGATAGCCTTATACCGAATTCTTCGAAGAAAAACGGCGGGCACTATGTAACCGGCGGTATATTCAGAGGGCATATCACTCAAAAAGAGACGTATCTTGGTTTCTATGAAACATCTTTAGGCATCATTCCCGCTTTTCCTGAAAAAGAGTTTTTCGGATTTTTAAGACCGGGCTTCGACAGGTTAAGCTATTCAAGGTTATTCTTATCTGTATTAAATAGATCTGCCATGAAGATCGACAACAGTATGCATGGAGAGGAAAGAAGCTGTATTAACTGCGGCACATGCGCTGAAGCATGCGCGGTCGATATCTTGCCGCAATTCATGTATAAAAGTCTGGTGGCCGATGAAATTGAAGATGCACTCTCTCATGGTCTTCTCGATTGTGTGGAATGCGGTTTGTGTACATATGTTTGCCCCTCTAAAATAGAACTGAGCTCAACTTTTACAAAAGAAAGAAGAGCATATTACCAGGAGCAGCTGACAGAATGAATGGTATCGCAAAATATATAAAATGGCTTTTTGATCATTCCAGGATTCATTTTACAGCGGGCGAAAAACTGGAAAAATTAGAGCCTCTGTTTGACGCCGCTGAATCGTTTTTCTTTATCCCCGGCATTGAGATTCATACAGCACCAAATGCCCGCGATCATCTTGACTTAAAACGGTTTATGTTTTTTTTTTTTTTTTCCTTGGTCCCACCGCCTTTTTTCGGTATATATAATGCGGGATATCAATCCCACCTGGCATCCGGACTTCCGATAAACTTTGTTTCCGTTGTTTTAAGAGGCTTAACTATTTTTCTTCCCATTGTTTTTGTGTCTTATGCTGTGGGTTTTTTCTGGGAGATTGTATTTTCATCCATCAGAAAAAAACCCATCAGTGAAGGTTTCATGGTTACTGGACTCTTATTCCCCTTAACGCTGCCGCCCACTATCCCCTTATGGCAGGTAGCTGTCGGCGTCTCCTTTGGTGTTGTTATTGGAAAGGAAATATTTGGGGGAACCGGACGAAATATATTCAACCCTGCATTGACAGC
>JAFDFT010000025.1 GCA_019309685.1 Deltaproteobacteria bacterium | reverse complement strand
ATGCGAAACGCCTCGATTGCAATTATGCGGGAAATCGGTGTTGATACGGGCGGTTCCAATGTTCAGTTTGCCGTAAATCCAAAAGACGGCGATTTGGTTGTTATTGAGATGAATCCACGGGTTTCGCGCAGTTCCGCGCTTGCATCCAAGGCAACAGGGTTTCCCATTGCGAAAATCGCTGCAAAACTGGCGGTCGGCTATTCACTGGATGAAATTCCAAATGATATTACCGGAGAGACCCTGGCCTCTTTTGAGCCGACGTTGGATTATTGTGTTGTTAAAATACCTCGATGGACATTTGAAAAGTTTCCTGAAACCCAGGATCTTCTTACCACGGCAATGAAATCTGTCGGCGAGACAATGGCCATTGGCAGGACCTTTAAAGAAGCCTTTCAAAAAGGATTACGGTCATTAGAGATCGGGCGATACGGGTTTGGCGCGGATGGCAGGGATAGTATTTCTGATGATATGTGGGATGCTAAGAGCGAAAAAAAGATCCCGAGTGGCCTAATAGCAGAAATAGAACAAAAACTGGCGGTTCCAAATTCCCAGAGAATATTTTATCTCCGCTATGCGCTGCTTAGCGGGATGACGGTTGAATCCATTTACGAATTAACGGGTATTGATCCGTGGTTTTTACATCAGTTCAAGCAGATTATTGATACAGAAAAGCACGTATCAACGATGAAAAAAAAGATGTCCGAGACGGAACTAAAGAAGGCAAAAACGCTGGGATTTTCGGATATTCAGCTTTCACACCTTACTGGTTTGGCTGAAGATGAGATAAGAAAAAAACGGCAATCTTTTGGGTTAAAGCCGGTTTACAAGCTTGTGGATACGTGTGCCGCAGAATTTAAAGCATCGACTCCTTACTACTACTCAACATATGAAGAAGAAAATGAAGCGAGAGTTTCAGACAGAAAAAAAATAATGATCCTTGGCGGAGGCCCGAACAGGATCGGCCAGGGGATTGAATTTGATTATTGCTGTGTTCACGCTTCTTTCGCACTGGCAGAAGAAGGCGTGGAGAGTATCATGGTCAACAGCAATCCTGAAACCGTCAGTACGGATTATGACACGTCCGATAAACTCTATTTTGAACCGCTGACCAAAGAAGATGTGCTTCATATTGTTGAAACAGAAAAACCCATGGGAGTTATTGTGCAATTCGGCGGTCAGACACCGTTGAATCTTTCGGTACCCTTATTTAAAGCGGGTGTGCCGATTCTTGGTACACAGCCTGAAAGCATCGACCGCGCGGAGGACAGAGAACTTTTTCAGGCGATGCTTAACACATTGGGCCTCGTACAGCCTGCCAATGGAACAGCTACAAATATTAAAGAAGCTTTTAGCATCGCTGAGTCCATCGGTTATCCGGTAATTGTGCGTCCTTCGTACGTGCTGGGGGGGCGGGCCATGAAAATAGTGTTTAATCCGGAGGATCTTGAAAATTTCGCTACCCTCGCCATGAGTGCTTCATCCGGGCATCCCATATTAATTGACAAGTTTTTAGAAGATGCAGTTGAACTGGATGTGGATGCCATTTCAGACGGCAATACAACAGTCATTGGCGGAATCATGGAGCATATTGAAGAAGCAGGTGTCCATTCCGGAGACTCTGCTTGCGTACTTCCACCCCAGAGCATCGAACCGGCGATTCTTGAAGAGATCGTCAGCGCTACCAAGGCGATGGCAGCAGAGCTGAAAGTCATCGGTCTGATGAACGTGCAATATGCTGTAAAGGATAAAAAGCTGTTTGTTATCGAGGTCAACCCGAGAGCTTCCAGAACCATTCCTTTTGTAAGTAAGGCCACCGGAATACCGCTGGCGAAGCTCGCTACAAAGGTGATGCTGGGACGAACGCTGAAAGACTTGGGATTTTCAAATGAGGTGATTCCGAAACATATTTCAGTAAAAGAAGCGGTGTTTCCGTTTGATAGATTCCCGGATGTGGATACACTGCTTGGGCCGGAAATGAAATCTACCGGTGAAGTCATGGGGATCGATTATGAGTTTGGGCCCGCTTTTGCGAAATCACAGATTGCGGCGGGCCAATATCTGCCCAAAGAAGGCACCGTATTTATCAGTATCAAAGACAGTGACAAAGCGGATATTATCCCCGTGGCGCGGCAGTTTTATGAGATGGGATATAAGATTATTGCCACACGAGGAACATCAGCTTTGTTGGCAAATCATAGTATCGAAAACAGCATGATTAACAAAGTGTCACTGGGCCGCCCGCATGTTGTGGATGCTATTAAAAATAAAGAGGTTCAACTCGTTATCAACACCGGTACAAGCAGTGAAACAAAAAAGGACGGTTACTTGATCAGAAGAGCTGCCTTAAAGTTTAAAACACCTTACACAACCACAGTTGCCGGAGCCCTGGCCATGAGCAAAGGCATCGCGGCGTTGAAGGAGAAGAAACTGTCCGTCATATCTCTTCAGGAATATAATACCTGAATCTTGCATGAAAATTGATGAGAATCTTTTTCGATGAGTTACAATAATAGTTCCGATAATATTCTAAAATTAAAACATTATATCCACTTGGTAAAATGAACATTTTTATATTTTCTCATCAATTTTCACCCAATCGGCAAACCGGAGACTCTCATATGCTGTGTTACTAAGGGTTCGCAATAGGTTCAACTATGGCTTCACCCTTAGGCGCCTTGCATATGAAAGCCTCCAATTCGTTCAAAATTCAGGTAATGCCAGAAGATTGATATAAAAGGTAAATTTGATTAAAGGAACACTCTATGGAATTAGATAGAAGACCCCGTGAAGCGTGTGGATTACTTGGTATCAGCCAGCATCCGGATGCCGCGACGCTAACCTATTTCGGAATTTACGCACTGCAGCACAGGGGACAGGAAAGCGCCGGTATTGCGGTGTCACGGGATTTTGAAATTCAATGTCGTAAAGGCATGGGGCTTGTATCCGATGTTTTTGACCGATCAATTCTGGAGGGTTTAAAAGGGGAGTGCGCCATTGGGCATGTGCGATATTCCACAACAGGCAGTTCTGTGGTGTTAAACGCTCAACCCTTTGTGATCCGGCATAAAAAAAAGACCTACGCGGTTGCCCACAACGGCAACCTTGTCAATGCTCATCTTCTGAAAAATGAACTTGAAGAGACGGGTTCCATTTTTCAGACAACCATGGACAGTGAAGTTTTCCTGCACCTCTTTGTCAAAAATCTTAAACATGGATTTGAGCAGGCGCTTGTAAAGACAGTTTCCAGGCTTGAAGGCGCTTTTTCCATGGTGATGCTTACGAGCAAAGGAGAAGTCATTGGCATAAAGGACGCCAATAGTTTCAGGCCGCTTTGCCTTGGCAAATTAAATGGAAATTATGTGCTTGCTTCTGAGACCTGCGCGCTTGATCTCGTTGAAGCGAAATTTGTCAGAGAGTTGGACCCCGGTGAAATTGTTATTATCAACGACGAGGGAATTAAAAGTATACAAACGAAAAAGGATCCAACAAAACGAAGCTTTTGCATATTTGAATTTATTTACTTTGCCCGCCCGGATAGTACTTTCTTCGGGAAAAATGTTTATCTCACTCGAAAAGCACATGGACGGCGCCTCGCTCAGGAAGCTCCTGTGGACGCGGATCTGGTGATGCCTTTTCCGGACTCGGGGACTTACGCGGCTCTGGGTTATTCTGAAGCATCCGGTATCCCGTTTGAGCTCGGTATGATCCGAAACCACTATATTGGCAGAACATTTATCCAGCCCACACAAAGTATGCGGGATTTTGGCGTAAGGGTGAAGTTAAATCCGATTAAAGAATTGCTTAGCGGTAAAGATATTATCATTATTGAAGATTCCATTATCAGAGGGACAACGGTTAAAACCCGGGTAAAAGCACTTCGTGAACTGGGTGTGAACCGGATTCACCTGCGTGTATCAGGCCCGCCGCACAGATTCCCCTGTCACTACGGCATTGATTTTTCAACACGGGGAGAACTGATTGCCGCAAAAATGACCATTGAAGAGCTTAAGGAATATATCGGCCTTGATTCGCTCTATTATCTATCCATCGAAGGTCTTTTGGAATCAATGGGTGTCGAACGCCCGGAGGACAAATTTTGCAAAGCCTGCTTTGATGGCTGTTATCCGGTAACATTTGACGGTGACCTGTCAAAAGATTGCCTTGAGTATTAATTCCACTATTTTAGCATTTTACAATTGACTTATGGACTCACCCGTTGTAAGAATATGTTAAAAAAACGGGAGCTAATATGCTTGAGTCAAAATATCTGCAAGAAAATATAGAGAACATAAAAAAATTAATGAACATTCCCACCCTGAGCCATTTTGAAACAAAGAGCCTGGGGAAGCTGCTGAGGCTTAGCAAAATAAAGCAGTATGAAGATGGGGAATTAATCATTAGTGAAGGGGATCTCGATCCCTGGCTTTTCTTTTTGTTGTCCGGAAAGGTTCGGATATCGAAAGAAGGCATAGACATTGCCGCCATAGAAAGAACAGGCGAAATCTTCGGGGAAATGAGAATTATTACCAGCTTGAGCAGATCTGCTTCGGTTTATGCCATCGGCAATACGGTGTGCCTCGCGGTTGATACTACGGCAAAAGATAGGCTAACCGGAGAAGATGAGATATCTCAGTTTTTACTATTACTGTACAAGGTTTTTGCTGAGTTTGTTGCCATGCGGCTGAGATTAACCAGTGAAGAGTTGGTTATTGCCAAGAAGAAAGTGCAAAGACTCTCAGAAGGCAATAATTAGCAGCAATAATATTATCTAACTTTTCTTATTGATTATAAGAAACGCTTTAAGAATAAATAATGGGTGTTTCTTTTTTTGTTTTCTCATCAGATTAATGTCTTCCATACTAAAGACTATTCACCGATGAAAAAGACAGTTGTCTTTTCCAGAAATTCTACAAATATCTTCTTTCATATTCTTACGCAATGTAATTTAAAATGCAGGCATTGCTATATTAATCCGGCACAGCATGGAAGCAATATGCTTTCTCTATCAACAATAGAAGCATGGTTAAGCGTTCTTATTTCTCCAAAAAAAAATGCCAATGTTATATTCCTTGGCGGAGAGCCCACAATGCATCCGAATTTGCCCGGTGCCATGCGAAAGGCCAGGGAGTTGGGGAGCACGTCTATAACAATTGATACAAATGGCTATCTGTTTAATGATATACTTTTTAAAGTAGGCCCGGATGACGTCGATTATTTCAGTTTCAGCCTTGATGGAGCGACTCCAAAAATTAATGACGCGATTCGGGGGAAAGGGTCTTATGAAAAATGTATACAAGGGATTAAGGAAACAAAGGCAAAAGGATTTAACGCCAGTCTCATTTACACGGTGAGCGGCCAAAATATCCATGAACTGGGTATAATGGAGCGTCTTTTGGAAGATTTGGGTATTGACAGATTTTTTATTCAAGTCATCGGTATCAGGGGGAAGGCAGCAGCAGAGAGTGCAAAAGGGCTTCAGATTCCGCGATCTCAATGGCTTGACACAATCCCTGAAGTCGCCCAAAAAATATCACGCCATGGCATAACTGTGACCTATCCGAAAGTGTTTTTAGGATTAAACGAGTCTTTTGAATGCGCGGGTGTGGTGGCGGATAATTATTTCATTTTCCCAAATGGCCGGGTATATCGATGCCCTTTGTGTGAAGATTTTCCGATAAACAGTCTGGCTTTTATGGGCACTAAATTGATTGATACGGATGGTATTAATGAGAAGGATCTTTTTGGTCTCACCATTCCCGAAGGATGTGTGATGAACAAGCTAATTCAGCCCGGAAATATCAACTATAAGAAAGACGGCACTCCCGAATTCAAGATCGCGTGTTGTTTGCTGAAGGAGGAGGTTAGGGGATGACAGGCCAGGGGCAAGAGGCGAGGGGGAATAGTAAATAGTAACGAGTAAATAGTGACGAGTAAATATAAATGTTTTAAGTTTTAAGTGTTACGTTTTAGGTTAAATGTTCCAATACTAAGCGACATTATTGTTGAGGTCGGTGGACTTGTTAAGTTCCAGATAAATTTTAAAAAACAACCACTTGGCCCCTAGAATCCTCGAATCCTTGGCCCCTTGCTTCCAACGAAGGAATTATATAAATTAGAACAGGATACTACAGACCTGATGTATTATGTCATGGGACACATATGAAAACCATACGCCAGCAGATGATTGACCTGTTAGAAGAAGAAGAGATGGGAGTCAGGGATCTTTCCCAGGCGCTAAAGATTAAAGAAAAAGAGGTTCTTGAACATCTTCCACATATTGAAAGGTCTCTCAAATCAATGAAGAAAAAGATTGCTATCATACCTTCGAACTGCTTTTCTTGCGGATTTGTTTTTCAGGACAGGAAACGTTTCAGCCGACCGAGCCGCTGTCCCCGCTGTAGAGACACACACATCGAAAGCCCGATGTTTCATATTATATAATATTTGTATCCAGGCTTGTATTTTAATCAGAGTTTAGATATTTATTTTTTATAGAGCATCTCTAAAAAACAGACGAGCCAATAAAAAAATATTTTCAACTATAAGGAGGTAGATATGGCTGGTAAAATTAGATGGTTAGGTCATGCGTTTGTGGAATTCACTACATCAGACGGAAAAGTGATTCTTTTTGACCCATGGACCAAAGATGATGGAAATCCTGCCTGCCCGATCGGATTAGACGGTATCGAAAAGGCGGATCTGGTGCTTTTTAGCCATGACCATGCTGATCATGTGGCCTCAGCCGTTGCAATTTGCAATAAAACTGGGGCGTTGCTAGGCGGTCCGGTTCAGAGCGTAAGACGGCTGGTAGAAGAGGGTTTTAACAACGATCAGGTGGTGAATTTCGGTATGGGCTATATGGTTGGCGGTGGTGTTGAATTTGATTGGGTTAAGGTAGTTACAACACCGGCCTTTCACTCTTCAGATACAGCCTGTGCTCTTGGAACCATTGTAAAGGCATCTGATGGAACCACCATTTACCACGCTGGTGACACATGTCTTTTCGGAGATATGGAACTTTTCGCGAAAGTGTATCCCATGGATGTGGCCATTTTACCCATTGGGGGTGTATTTACCATGGATGCTGAACAAGCCAGTGAGGCGGTGAGATTGATTAATCCAAAAGTGGCCATTCCAATTCATTTTGCGTCATTTCCCATTATCGCCCAAACAGCAGATGATTTCATAAAACAGTGCAGTATAAAAACGCCTCGCGTGAAAGTTCTTAGTCCTTCCGTGGGTGAAAGTGTGGTTATTTAACGTAAAGGGTATCTTTAAAAACCCCTTTTCTCTGCAAATGAGGAAAGGGGTTTTTGTATTGATGGCCATCGCTATGGATTGTATTTTATAGTCATTATTTCAAAGCATTATAAGGGCATATCCTTTAAAATTGCCTTAAACTCTTTCTTTTTTACAGTGAAATAAAAACAATATTTTCTTGACTTTTAAATAAAATATGTTAAGTTTTATTAAAAAATCAAGAAAATCTTGATTGAATTTAGAAGGGGGGAAGATGAAAATCTCTACGAACATATTAGGTAAGCGTGTTCAGGAGTTTAGGAAGCGTATGAAATTAACTCAAAAAGAGCTAGCGGTTCATATGGGGTTTAGTTCTTCTGAAACAATTTCCCAGATTGAAAGGAACGAACGCGAGATTAAGGCTTGGGAGCTCTCAGAACTGGCTAACGCCTTGGCTGTAAATGTTAATGATTTGCTTCAAGAGGAAAAACCCGAAAAAGAGCCGGCCATTTTATGGCGGCAGACTCCAAAAAATCAGAAGGAGACCAAGGAAGCTGTCTTTATCAAAAGATGCAGAAGGTATGCATTGCTAGAAAAGCTTAGCGAAATGGAGGTTAGCAGAATATTTCCACAAAAGCATATTAATCCTGATTCTTTGAATTTTGAAACAGCAGATCAGATGGCCATGGAGATTAGAAATGAATTCAATTTAGGGGAGCGGCCGGCTGAAGTTCTTGGGAAAACACTCGAAGACGTGTTTGGAGTAAAGATATGGTATTTACAAATGGAAGATGGTTCCGCGGCATCTACCATAGGAAAATTCGGACCCGCTATCCTGATAAACTCAAATGAGGCACCATGGCGGCGAAATTATAATTTCGCGCATGAACTCTTCCATCTAATTACCTGGAACTCCATACCTCCGGCAATGATTCATCGAAAAAAAGGGCTTTGGGATCGAATAGAAAAAATAGCCAATGCATTTGCTTCGGCCTTACTTTTACCAAATGAAGCTTTAACCATCGAATTTAACAAACACCTGAAAAAAAATAGAATATCCTACACAAACCTTATCGGAATCGCGAGAAATTTCGGAGTTTCCACAAGTGCCCTGCTTTATCGACTTTTGAATATGAAACGAATCACCCAAAAGATGTTGGATAAGACTTTAGAAGATCCCAAGTTTAAGAACATAGATCGCGCGTCAATGTCAGGGCGCTGGTGGCCGCCTCCGGAGATTCCCGAAAGATTTGTAAGGCTGGCTGTTATTGCATTTAAGAAAGGAAATTTATCGCGGACCAAACTGAGTGAATTATTAGACACGAGCCTTGTTGATTTGCCGGATACTCTCAAGGAATACGGGTTTGATGACAACGAGGGCTCTGATGCTGAAGTGCGTGTTAGTTGATTCGAATATCATTATTGAAGCTCATGAACTTGGGATATGGGAAAAACTAATTGATAAGGTAGAAATCAGTGTTTCTTCAATTGTGGCTCATACGGAGTCCCTCTTTTACTCCAAAAAAGAAGGCAGTATTCCCGGACCAATTAATTTGAAGAGACTCATCACTGAAGGTAAAATAAAGGAATTTTCAGCGACTCAGGATGAAATTGCCGTATTTTTAAACACGTTCGATAGTGTATTTGTTGAAAGTCTTCATGATGGTGAGAATGAATCTTTAGCTCTGATAATGCATAAAAAATTACCGGATACATTTTTTTGTTCTTCTGACGCAGCGGCGATTAAGGCGCTCGCTATGATTGAGTGTTCAGAAAATGGGATTTCATTTGAAAAGATGCTTAAGAAGACAGGACTGCAACAAAAACTAAGGAGGCAGTTTACAGAAAAATTCTTTCAAGATGCTTTAAAGCTGGGGTCTCAAAATTTAATAACCGGACAGGGATTAAAATGAATTGTTTCAAAAATTCGACAATTCTATTCAAAAGGAAATTCTTTGTTTGTGTCATTTGCTGATGCCTGCATCAGCTCATTTCCATCTGCGAAGATCGGAGATGTCGCGTCAGGTTCCTTGTGGACCATAGAGATCGAATCTGATGGGCAGGTGGATACACAAAGGCCGCATCCAATACATTTGTCTCTGTCTATCACAGCAAGCTCATTTTCCATCTGTATGGCAAATACCTGGCACCGGTCAATGCACTCTTCACAGGCAGTGCATGTTTCTTCATCTGATACAGCATAGTAATTTGATTGGGCGATGACTCCAAAATTATCATGCTTTGTGATATTTGCTAAAGCTTTGCAGCAGCAGCTGCAGCAATTGCATATAAATATTTTGTCTTCCGCATGATTCGAAGAAAAATGGACAAGCCCGTCTTCTTCCGCTTTTTTAATTACCTGCAACGCTTCTTCCTTTGATATTTCTCTAGCCATTCCATTTTCGATGTAAAAATCCGCTGCCATTCCGAAAGACAGACAACTCTCCAGAATCTTATCACATCCTTCGCCCATCAGCCTTGCTTCCTTACGGCAAATACAATTCGCAACGGCGAATTTGCTGTTTGCTTCGATTATTTCGGATATCTTTTCATACGGCTGAACTTGTGAGTTTTCCTTTATTTCCGCCTCTATGGGTATAGCTCTGAATCCGGCAACATTTTTCTTTTTATTTGCCGGTATCAATCCTTCTTCAAAATATTTCTCATATAACTTGATATTTTCCTGGTTTAAATTATTTAGCTGAAATTCCCATATTCCCACTACCCAGGGTGCCATGAAATAGTAAATCTCGGCCTACGATGCTTTGTAACGCAAGATCAATCCCTTTTTTGACATATCGTAAAGGATATCTCCTAATTCTGTTTCATTCCGGTTCATTCTTTCTGCCACGATAGAAACCAGTTCCGGGTAAGGGCGCAACGCAAACATAATTTCAGCTTCATCCGGAGAAAAAAGACGCTGCAAAATTTCTAATTCCACACCACTTTCAGTCTTCGGAAATCCTTGAGGAAATTTATCGAGCCTTTCGCGAAGCCTTTCATATATATCAGGCACATTGACCTCCTTTTCACTATTTGTTTAATCGATGATACATCGCCTTATTCTGTTTGTAGATATTTAAGAACTCCTTGAAGAGTTCATCGTAAATCTTTCGGTTTTCCGGGTTGGGTTCGTAAATGTTTTCGACCTGGATAAGTTCAGGAATATCATCAAAGGTCAGGTATCCAAGAGATACTGCAGCGAGAAACGCGGCGCCGCGGGCGTTGGACTGGATTGGGTCTTTTACCTGTTTGATGTTTCGGTTAAACACATCCGCGTGGAT
Source organism: Deltaproteobacteria bacterium (assembly GCA_019309685.1). Classification (GTDB taxonomy): domain Bacteria; phylum Desulfobacterota; class Desulfobacteria; order Desulfobacterales; family JAABPS01; genus JAABPS01. Next base: position 3,057 of record JAFDFT010000025.1, on the reverse strand, counting down.
CTGGCACCATATGTTAGAACTGGCACCGCCGCCGATCATGCTTATAGTATCGAGTTTTCGTTTGATGAACTTCTCTACATACTTGAGAAGCCATCTGGAGTTATACGCAACCCCTTCTAAAACGGCGCGGATCATATGTTCCCGTGTGGTGTTAAGCGACATATTATACAGCCCGGCCCGAAGCGTATGACTCTCTACAGGAGTACGTTCACCGTAAAGCCAGGGTGTGAAAATCAATTTATCGCTACCCGCAGGCACCTTTTCCGCGATCTGGTCAAATATTTTAAACACGTCCGGACTATGGGCTTCAGCAAGGAGCTCATCCTTGTGGTATAAGATATTATCCCTGAGAAAGTTCAAGCAGCCGCCCGCGGTATCCTGCTCGTTGGCAACAAAGTACTTTCCTGGGATGGCGGAGGGAAGAGATGCCATGTTGTGGAATATGTCCGTCTTCTTAAAGGGAACATGGCAGGTCAGCCAGGATGACGTGCCAATATAAAGATGCGATTCATAATCTCTGACCGCACCGGAACCAAGGGCCGCACACTGGACATCCGGCGTGCCCATGACCACTTTCACATCTTTATTAAGCCCCAGTTCTTCCGCAACTTCCTTTTTAATGGGACCCAGCACATCTGTCGCATGTTTCAGAACAGGAAATTTGTCTTTATCGATGGTAGACAGTTTAATAAGACTGTCATTATATACGATATTATGTATATCTCTGTTATCCGTTACCCAATGAAGAGTAACAGAGTCAAAGGCCGAAGCAATTTGGCCTGTAAATCGAAGATTAATGTAGTCTTTGGGTTCAAGAAACTTAAATGTTTTTTGATAAATTTCCGGGAGCTTATTTTTAATATACAGGATATGCCCGACCGGGTCCTTTCCTGCATGGCCGGGTGCTCCGCCCGTGAGCTTCAGCCATTTCATCATTTTTCTGACTTCATAGCCCTCAATCTTTATCAAACCGTCTGTAATTTCTTCTATGTAGGGGTGGCCTCGGGAGTCCATCCAAATGATGGCATTCATGAGATGGTCTCCGTTTTGATCAATGGCAACGGTTCCTGACCATTGGGTGGAACAGCAAACCGCCACAATATCATCCACAGGGACCAGCTTTTTACCAAGCACTTTTTTGGATGTATTTAAAATGGCATTCCACCAGTCTTCGGGACGCTGCTCAGCGCCGACATTGGGCAGGAGAATAAGTTCTACAGGCTCAAACTCAAAATCAAGGACTTCTCCCCTGGTTGACACCAGTGCGGATTTTGGTCCTGATGTGCCCATATCAATTGACAGTATGTATTTTTCTTCTTTTGACGGCATTGGTTCGTATCCTCCATAGTTAGTTTCCATCCATAAATGGCTCTTTTTCGTCCCGATATGGCGGGACGAAAAATTACTCATTTATAATTTGAAACCCTTTTAGGCGCCCATTTTTAAAACTGAATTAATGGATGGGCACTAGTTAGATTGTTGATTCGGCTGTCCGGTCTATTGCGGACTTAAGATAAGTGTATGTTTAGCGTGTTCTTTTATTGCACTGTCACTGAACCACCAGTACATCTTATCACCATTCATGTACGGTTTGACCTGATCCTTCATATGTTTGTCAAACAGACGCCCGGACACACCGCCCGGAAGAACAGCCAGGATCTTATCGTTATCACCCAGGTCAGCAACCATTCGAAGAGAGGCCGGTACGTAAACATTATAGGGTTTGGTAAATTTATAATAACCCCGATATAGTGTTTCTTGAGAACCGGGTGCCGGGTGAGAACCCGCGCCTATAAATCCCTTGCCGAATCCTTTTCTTCTGATAGGGCTCACAAACTCCATCAGGTGCGCTTTCCCCCACAACCAGTCTTTCGGATTTTTTCCATACTTAGCGCCAAGCTCTTCCTTTACAGAAAGGGCGGCCTGATGAAACAGATCATTCATACTCTCTTTCTTGTCTTTCGTGTTACCATTGTCGAACCATGGCGAAACACCGGTCAAAATCATGCTGTTGAGTCTTTCCTGCCAGAAATACCAGACATTCAGCATGGCTTCTGCAAGTTCTACACCCAACTCATCCTGATACGTAAGTAAAGCAAACTCCCGGAAAACGGCTTGAAAGACGGTGGGCCCGGCTTTATCCGGATCATCCATGAAATCCCATTGGGCAAGTACTTCGCCCATCTTTTTTGTATCTTCGTGAGCGGACAGGGCCTTTTCCATTATGGGGGCTATCTGTTTGGCCATCAGATTCATGGTGTCCCGTTGAAATCGCCAGTGGTCGTCAACAGTTTTAACACCAGGACTGTCCAGAAGTTCTTTAAGCCTTCGATATCGATATGAGGGTGAAAAATGAGAGGAATAGTAATATGGATAATCGCTTTTAATTATTTTATGATTGCATGTACCGAGCCAGCCTTTTTCAGGATTATAGCTGTGAGGCATATCATTAAAAGGGATCCAGCCGGTCCAATTGTCGCTGCTGCTTTTAACTTCAAAAGGAACAAGCCCGTTTCCCCCTGATCGGATAGGGATTCTGCCAGATGTCTGCCACCCGATGTTTCCTTGAGTATCTGCAAATACAAAATTAAGCATAATTGTGGATACACTGCTTAGAGATTCCCGAATATCTTGCACATTTTGGGCGGAAATCAATGTCCTGAATCCCAGAGAAGGGCTCATGCTTTCAAACATGGACCAGCGCATGGTGATAACCTTGTCGGTTTTAAGATCCGGTGTTACATCGGAAATAACCGGACCTCTTTTTGTAAGCTTTATCTTAATCTTCTCTTCCCTGAATCCCTGAGGTGCTTCTTTGTCTTTTATTTTGAGCGTTTCCTCAATAATCTCAAATGGCAATGATTTTGTTCCTTCAAGGTATCTATCCGGATTGCCGGGATCAATCGTTTCAACATATAGATCCTGGGTATCTCCGTAAGCGTTGGTTACGCCTATGGAACAATAATCGTTCCTGCCAATGACCATGCCGGGGATGCCGGGAATCATTACGCCGACGGCCCGTCCTTCAGGCGTAATCAGGCCGCAGGGGTACCAGGG
>JAFDFT010000235.1 GCA_019309685.1 Deltaproteobacteria bacterium | reverse complement strand
ACCAGTTCAGTTCAATGGCTTTGGCCGGGCATTCGGCTGCACACACTCCGCAGCCTTGACACAGGGCCGGATCTATCTGGCTGACTCCCTCTTCATTGATTTTAGGAACTTCATACGGACACGACCGAACGCATATAAGACAGGAAGCGCATTTTTCCTCCTCCACCATGGCTGTAACAGCGGACAACGTCAACTGGGCCTGTGATAAAAAGGTAATCGCTCTGGACGCTGCAGCATAAGCCTGGGATATCGCTTCTGTAATCAGTTGAGGGCTGTGGGCCGTACCACAGACAAATACAGCATCCGATACCATTTCCACTGGTCGCAGCTTAACATGCGCTTCCATGAAATACCCGTCTTCATTCCTGGCAACCTTCATGATGGAGGCCAGCTCTTCTGAATCCTCCGGCCGCATTCCCGCACTCAGTCCTAAAACATCCGCTTCAACGCTCAACCGACGCCCTAAAACATGATCCATAAATGTAACTGTCACACCATTTTCCAAAGCTTCAACCTTGGGCGGATCCTCGGAATCAAAACGAAAGAACATAACACCCAGGTTCCTCGCCTCTGTGTAGTAATCTTCCATCAAACCGTATGTCCGGATATCTCTGTAAAGCACATACACGGAGGCTTCCGGATTTAACTTTTTAATATGGATCGCGTTTTTTATCGAAGTTTGGCAGCATATCCTGGAGCAGTTTTTGCTTTCTTCATTTCGCGATCCCACACATTGAATCATAACAACCTGATCCATTGCGTCAGCGCCGGTTTCTTCCAGGCGCTGCGCCAGCTCAAGCTGTGTAATGACAGCGGGATTTTCTCCGTAAAGAAATTCCTTGGGCGTATATTCATTGGCGCCCGTTGCCAAAACAACTGCGCCATGTTCTATCTTTCTTTCATACATACCTGGTCCTACCAGCACTTCGGTAGTAAAATTGCCTTTAAATCCTGAAAACCCAACAATAAGCGATTGGGTCAGAACCTGAATATTGGAATGTGACGTTACCTTGTCGATGAGGTCATTGATATACGCTCCGATATCTTCGCCCTCGATTGTTTTTTTAAGGCGTGTTGCCAGCCCGCCGAGTTGCGGCTCTTTTTCAACGAGGACAACTTCAAAGCCCTGTTCAGCGATTCCGAGCGCTGCGTTCATTCCGGCCACGCCACCGCCAACCACAAGTGCTCTCTGGATGACAGAAATCTGCTTTTCGTGTATCGGTTTGAGCGTCTTCACTCGCGCACAGGCCATTTTGACCAGTTCTTTTGCTTTTTCCGTTGCCTCTTTTGGAGACTCGGAATGACACCATGAATCCTGGTTTCGGATATTAGCCATTTCGAAGAGATATTTATTTAACCCCACGCTTGTAAGGGTATCCATAAAAATCGCTTCGTGAGTTTTTGGTGTGCATGACGCGACAACAATTCTATTGAGGTCATGCTCTTTTATCGCTTCCTTCATTCGATCCTGCGCGTCCTGTGAACAGGAAAACATATCCTCAGTTGTAAAAACAACCCCGGGAAGTTCCTTCGCGTATTCCGCCACACTTGGGACATCCACAACACCGGCAATATTGATACCGCAGTCACAGGCAAAAACACCGATTCGAGGTTCTTCAGACGTCACATCCTTTTCCTGAGGAAGTTCCACGGTTTTTGTTTTCGTCCCTCTTGCAGATGCCAGATGCATCCCTGCCGCACACGATGCCGCGCTGGCTTCAGTTACGGAACTGGGAATATCTTTGGGCCCCTGAAATGTACCGGATACATAAACGCCGGGCCTTGACGTTTCAAGCGGGGCAAAAGGAGTCGTTGCTGCGAAATTGTAATGATTCAGATCAACATCGAGTCTTTTGGCAAGTTCAATGGATGACTCAGCCATCTGTAGGCCGATGGATAATACCACCATATCAAAAACTTCAGTTTGGATTTCTCCTGCTTCATCAACATATCGAATTTTTAAATCACCATTTGGAGCGACTTCATCAATGGTATGCACACGGGCTTTGACAAACCGCACTCCCTGATTGTCTCTTGCCCTGAGGTAATATTTTTCAAAATCTTTTCCAAATGTCCGTATATCCATGTTGAAAATTACACAATCCAGATCCCCATCTGAATGTTCTTTAGCCACCATCGCGTCCTTAACTGCATGCATACAACAAACGGATGAGCAGTACCCGTTTCCACACCTGTTCGTATCCCTGGAGCCAACGCATTGGAGCCACGCGATCTTTTTCGGCTCCTTGTGATTCGACGGCCTTACCAGATGACCCATGGTTGGACCTGAAGCACTGAGAAGCCTTTCCAGTTCCATACTTGTCAGCACATTCTGATTGCTTTTATAATGATAAAACTCCTCCAGAATAGCCGGATCAAAGATTTCGCATCCGGTGCTTAAGATAACAGAGCCGACTTCAATATCCTTGATTTCCTGCTTCTGATTATGGTCAACCGCATTGGCCAGACACGCCTCAACGCACTGGAAACATTCACAGCAGTATCCGCAATTCAAACAGCGTTTCGCTTCGGACTGCCCCTGTTTTTCTTTATAGCCCAGCTCCACTTCGCTAAAATTACCTTTCCATTTTGAAAGCGTGAGTTCAGGCATTTTTTCTCTGGGCATCTTTGGCTCATTCTCAGGGATGGGCCGATACACCATATCTTCTTTTGAAACCGGTTCACGCCCTTCTGCCATATCCGTACCATCGATATAGCGAAAGATTGACTCCGCCGCTTCCTTTCCTGCAGCAATCGCGCCGATGGCAATCCACGGCCCAGCCTGCACGTCACCCCCCGCGAACACACCTTCACGGCCAGTGTAATAAGTAACCGGATCAACCTCAATGGTGCCCCATTTTGAAATAGTGATGCCTGCCGCATCTTCAATAGACGAAAGATCGGGCTGCTGACCAATGGCCGGAAGGATTTGATCAATTTCCATCTCATATTCACTCCCGGGAATGGGTACCGGTCTTCGCCTGCCTGAAGAATCGGGTTCACCAAGCTCCATCTTAATGCATCGTAGTCCAATAACCTTTCCATCCTTTACCAATATTTCCTGAGGCGCGGAAAGATATTCAATCTTTACGCCTTCATGTTCTGAGGCCGTTATTTCTTCTTCCCACGCGGGCATTTCATTACGGGTACGCCGGTAAATGATATTGACCTCTTCAGCACCCAAACGAACCGCACACCTGGCAACATCAATGGCCACATTTCCGCCTCCCACAATAGCAACCTTTTTACCAACAGGCGCTTTCCCCTTGAGATTAACCTCTCTAAGAAAATCTACACCCTGGCGGACGCCTTTGGCTTTTTCTCCAGGTACCCCCAGCTCAAAGCCTCTGTGAGCGCCAATACCGATGTAAACAGCCTTATAGCCTTCTTTTAATAGATCATCGACACTCAGATCCGGGCCAAGCGGTGTGTTGGTTTTAATTTCCACACCGAGATTCGTTATGACTTCAATTTCTTGATCCAGTATCTTTCTGGGAAGACGATGCTCGGGAATACCCACTCTAAGCATTCCTCCGGGTTCGGGAAGTGCCTCAAAAATAGTGGACAGAATGCCCTTTCTGGCAAGATGATAAGCAGCGGACAAGCCCGCTGGGCCCGATCCGATAATGGCTACTTTTTCATCTCTTTTCGGAAGACATTCTATTTCAATGTCTCTGCAGTCAAACATGTCGGCGGCAAGCCGCTTCAGATCTCTGATAGCCACCGGATCTTCAACGTCGCATCTCCGGCACGCATCTTCACATCCATGGGGACAAATTCTTCCAAGAATGCCGGGAAGTGGAAGATCTTCCATAATGATCTCCAGTGCCTCCTTGTACTTCCCTTCACCAACCATTTGAACGTACCCCTGAACGTTCAGTCCGGCAGGACATGCCAGGCGGCATGGCGCATTGTCAGCTTTTTGGATGGTAAAAGCGCCGGGAATGGCTTGAGCGTACTGTTTATATGCCGCCTTCCGTGTGGATAGCCCTTCGTCATAACCATTTGGCAGAACAACGGGACATACTTTTTCGCAGTCACCGCAGCTGGTACACTTATCAATATCGATATATCGCGGCTCTTGAACCACGCGCGCGTTAAATCTGCCGGGTTCGCCGTTAAGCTCCAGAAGTTCAGCGTTTGTTAAAAGTTCGATATTAAGATGCCGGCCGACCTCGACCAGTTTTGGAGAGATAATTCACATGGCACAATCATTGGTAGGAAAGGTTTTGTCAATCTGAGACATTAACCCGCCGACTGCCGCCGTTTTTTCAAGAAGATAAACATAGTATCCGGAATTAGCAAGATCAAGCGCTGATTGCATTCCAGCGATCCCGCCCCCCACAACCATTACAGATCCGTGAACTTTTTCAGACATGCATCACTCCCGTTGTTTTTGTCAGATGAATAACAATTGAAAATTCCCAAACAAGTCGAGCTTAATTGAAAAAAATAGAAATGGATTAAAAGAAAGCTCTCAATGCATACTTATCAGATTTACTTTCTCCCACCATCCTAGACCACACGAGCAGTCATCACTATTCAGAATAACTTCAGGTTTCCTTGCATTAATTTTATTTTCTGAATGGCATTTTCTTCTTTTAGAATCATATAACGAATATCATAGGTTTAGTCAAGGCGGTCACATTATTTTTTTCACTTTTTTCTCGCTTCCCTGTTTTACACTATCGGTTAATTTTTTAATTTTAAATATAGGGATAATGAATTGTAATTTAAGTATTTATTTGGCCTTGAAACCTGTATGGCTCCATGATAAAATGAGGAGTCAATTTTTCTAAAATGAGAGCCATTGTCACTGCCCTTGAAGTAATTACACATTGTCTAACAAAACCCTTCCATTATCAATATTGCTCTTGTGGGCGGCGGAGATCTTTGCAAAGACATCCTTGAAAAAACTACTTTTGGCTATGAGCAGGAAAATGCCATTGCCTCTATTCATGCCGTCTGCGACCCAGACCCAACAGCACCGGGAATAGTTTTCGCCAAGAAAATGGGTCTGCTTACCTTTAAGGATTATCACGAATTATATGACCGGAGATACAGCATCCATCTTATTATCATTTTAACGCCCGAACAGGTAATTTTAGAAGATATTCTAAACACCAGACCGATCCATATCCGTATACTCTCTTATAATGTGTTTAAGGTTTTCTGGGATGCTATCGGACTTGAAGAGCGAAAACTGAAAGTCAGAACCGTTGAGATGGAAACCATATTGAATGGTATCCAGGATTTTATTCTGGTTATTACACCGGATAAAGAGATTGTGGATGTAAACGAAGCGTTTTTAAATCAAATGAGGTATTCACGCGAAAAACTGATTGGCAGAAAATGTTATGATGTTTTCAGTAAAATCAGACATCAGGATGAAAGCTGCAAGGCACATTGTCCACTAGACAAAATTATTCAGGATAAAAAGCCAAGTCAGATGATACTCAACCAATTAGATCACAGAGGGAATCCCCGTTATATAGAGGTAACCACCTACCCTATTTGGGAAAAGGATGGACAGGTATCCCGATTTATTGAAATCAGCCGAAATATTACAAAGCGCCGGACTGAAGAGGAAGAAATCACGCGACGTCTCGAACAGATGGTTGAACACAGAACACGACAATTAAAAGAAACGCACAACAAACTTTTACACCAGGATAAAATGGCCTCACTCGGCAAACTGGCTGCTTCTGTCGTGCATGAAATCAATAATCCTGTTGCGGGTATTTTAAATTTAACGTTATTGATTAAACGTATTATCAATGAAGGAGCCATTGAACAAAAAGATATTGAGCAGTTTAAACAATATCTTGACCTCATGGAAACCGAAACAAGGCGAACCAGCCGAATCATTTCCAACCTACTTTCCTTTTCAAGACAATCCAAAATAGAACTGGACACATTGAACATTAATAATCTTATTGAAAAAACAATTTTTTTGAACGCAAATTTGCTTAAGATTAACAGAATATCGGTTGAAAAACACTTTTTCCCTGACATCCCGAGAATTACCGGATCCGAAGATCAACTGCAGCAGGTTTTCATGAATATTATTTCCAATGCTGCTGAAGCCATGGAAATGAATGGCAATGGCATTTTGAGAATAGAAACCGTTTTCTCCTCAATCAAAGACGCTGTTACAATCAACTTCCACGATACGGGTGTTGGCATTCCGGATGAAAATATCCCAAAGCTTTTTGAACCCTTTTTTACCACAAAAAAAGCGGGAAAAGGCGTTGGACTTGGGCTTTCCGTGGTATACGGAATTATCCAGGAACATGGCGGCACCATTAGTGTTGAATCAACTACCCCAAAAGGAACCACATTTAGCGTGGAACTCCCGGCAACACAGCCGTTAACCGTGTTAAACGATTAGGGTGATCCTGATGCAAAACACAAAAATCCTTATTGTTGATGATGAAGAGATTATGCGCGAATCCCTTGCCGGCTGGCTGAGCAGAGATGATCATGAAGTCGACACAGCCAGCAGCGGCGAAGAAGCCCTGGAAAAATTAAAAGATCGCCGGTTTGACATTCTTCTTGTGGATATCAAGATGGAAGGCATCAGTGGATTGGAGGTGTTAAAACAGGTCAAGGAAAATGATCCGGACGTTGCCGTTATTATGATAACCGCCTATGGTTCCATACCCACGGCTATTGAAGCGATTAAGAACGGAGCTTATGATTACCTCTTGAAACCATTTGAACCGGCTGAACTTGGTGTCCTCATTGAAAGGATCATTGAGCATCAGGCACAAGTTCGGGAGCATCTTTTCCTTAAGCAGCAGCATAAAGACCGCACCCGGTTTGAGAACATGATCGGCCAGTCCAAACCCATGCAGGAAGTTTTTGATCTCATTGAAGACATCGCTCCATCGGACGCGACGGCACTGATCACGGGTGAAACCGGCACAGGGAAAGAACTGGCAGCCAAAGCCATTCATACAAACAGTCCCTGGCAAAATGGTCCGTTTGTTGTAGTGAATTGCGGCGCCATCCCTGAACATCTCATGGAAAGCGAACTCTTCGGCCATCAAAAAGGCGCCTTTACAGATGCCAAGGAGACAAAGAAAGGACGTTTAGAGCTTGCCCACGGCGGAACTTTATTTCTGGATGAAATCGGAGAAATCAGCATGAGGATGCAAATTGACCTTTTGCGGGTTCTTGAAGAGCATTTATTTTACCGTGTAGGAGGTACTCAGCCGATCTCCGTTGATTTTAGAGTCATTGCCGCAACCAACAAAAACCTTGAACAGGAAATTAAAACCGGAAGCTTCAGAGAGGATCTATACTACCGGCTAAATGTTATTTCCCTGAAAATGCCTCCACTTCGTGAGAGAAAGGAAGATATTCCGTTGCTCGCAGAGCAATTCCTCAACCGTTTTTCCCAGGAGACCAACAAGCCGATAGACCGTATCAGCAGAGAAGCCCTGGACGAAATGATGCTCTATGAATGGCCGGGAAACGTAAGGGAGCTTGAAAACGCCATTGAAAGAGCCGTTGTTGTCGGTAAAAGTCGAGACGTCCTTCCCGAATATTTACCAATCTTTCGCTCTGAATATATTGTCACCCCTCACAGCAAATCAATACAGGAGGTAGAAAAAAACCACATTGCGCAGATTCTCACAGACAATCACTGGAATATTTCCAAAACATCAAAAATCCTGGGAATCGACCGCTCCACGCTTTACAGCAAAATCAAACGATATGAAATTTCGAAATAAGCGTGACTGCCCCTTTGAATCATAAGATTATCGTGTCTCCCATTGGATATTTAGGATTGAGCTCTTTACATCCAATCCACTTAGAAATTAACCGAATATTTGGTTTTCAAACTATTGAACAACCCCTCATAGAAGACTTAAATTTCGCGTTTGATCCAACACGAAAACAACACTACTCAACAAAGATACTGGAAAAGCTGGTAGATTTGATACCGTCGGAAGCAATCAAAGTTATCGCCATTACGGATGTGGATCTTTTCATACCGATTTTAACGTATGTATTCGGCGAAGCACAGCTCAGCGGTAAGGCATGCATTATTTCCACCTACCGGTTAAAAGAAAGCTATCATTCAATTGACTCAAAACAAATTTACCGTCACCGAATGGTCAAGGAAGCCATACATGAGCTGGGCCATACATTTAATCTCCGTCATTGCAAAGATCACAAATGTATTATGCATTACTGCCGCGACATTGACGATGTGGACCGTAAAACAGAACAACTCTGCCGTTATTGTGATATTTTACTAAAGGATGAACTGAAAAAGATTCAAGAAAGGATGTAATGGTTATTTCCCGGAAGAAAAAGACTCAACACTGTCTATCTTAGTTTGAGCTACCATTTTTAAGGCCTTCTTTTTACACCTAACATTATTTATGAGCAGAGGTTTATCTGGGTTTATGATGCTATTCAATTATTCATAGATTAATGTGAAAATATCAGACATCTTGCCTTCATGCACGCCTGAGACTTATCATGATTTATAGCATATACAGTTATGTAATCTTTTTCCTGTACAGATATGAAAAGATATAATAATTATAGGCTATATGATCTATTCTTAAATGAGGAATTACAGAGGTGTGGTACTTGTAATTATTTTGTACAATGGGATAGGTATATGTGAGGAGAGTATTGGTAGTAGTTTGCCAAGTATGAACGACATAAAAGACAGGAAAAGAAGCAATAAGAATTATTTCAAAATAAGTAAGTGAGAGAAAATTAAAAATATAGAATATTCAAGAAAATATATAGGAGTTAAGGAAAATGACTGATAAAACATGTGAAGAATGTCAGTTTTTTATGGAACATGATGATGATACACTTGCGAAACGAGACAATGGTCAGAAAGACGGTATGTGTCTGAACAATACACTTGTGGTCAAACAGGATAATATAGACCATTCAGTATCATGGGAAGTAAATTATAGTGACACATGTGATAAATGGGAAAGTAATTAAAATCATTACAGGGTTTTCATTTACAGGAATTTAGGTATATTTGTGGTCAACTTTTTCCCCCGACAGGAGAGAAATAAATATCCACGTATTAAGTTAGAAGATATAGACATAATCGAAACTTTGG
>JAFDFT010000234.1 GCA_019309685.1 Deltaproteobacteria bacterium | reverse complement strand
TATTTTTCAAATAGACATTTATTAACAAATATCATATTTATCGCGGTTTTTATTTGCGGTGTCTTTTCCTGGATGAATACAAACAAGGAAGAGTATCCGGACTTAACCTTGGATAGAATCCGTATTTCCACATTTTATCCGGGCGCCTCACCTGAAGAAGTTGAACACTTTGTCACAAGACCTATTGAAGATGAATTAAGGGGTCTTGACGGAATATATCAAATCACCATCAATACCAATGTTGGAAGCAGTACGATAACCGTTGAGCTTGAAGTTAATTACCCTGATAAAGATGAAGCGATTACTGAAATTAGAAACACCGTATTAGATGTTGATCTGCCGGGCGATATTATTGAAGATCCGAAAGTACGCGTTTTCAAAACTTCAAAAAAAGCTATTATTGACGTCTGTCTTTTTCATAAAGATAAACACCTTCTGGATTATGAATCCCGAAATGAACTTCAGACCTATGCCCATGCTCTGGAGAATCAATTGCTTAATCTCTCTGAGGTTAACAGTATAAACAAATCCGGATATATTCAGGAAGAATTCCAGATCCATTTTTATCCTGAGAAACTCATCGAATACCAAATTTCCCTTACGGATGTAACAAATGAAATAAAATTCAACCATGTCCGCCAGCCGGCTGGAAGTCTTGAGAACTCAGAAGACGAAAAGGTTACCCTTAAGTCAGAGCTTGACAGTCCTGAAAAGCTGTCGGATTTGATCATACAGGGAGGTTTTGACGGACATTTTATCCGGCTAAAGGATGTTGCCGAGATAAATAAAGGCTATGAAAAAAGCAAATCGATTCTTAAAATTAACGGTCATGAGGGAGTTATCCTAAATGTTGTTAAAAACAGTTCATATGGAATCCTGGAAGCCATAAAGACGGTTGACAAAGCGGTCAAGGAATTTGATCAAAATATTCTTCAAAACAGTAAAATTCAAATTGTTGTTTTAGATGATGAATCAGAAGGTGTACGGAATCGGCTTTCGATTATCGGAATGAATGGCGCCATTGGATTTACGCTGATTCTTATAATGCTGTTTGTTTTTCTTAATTTCAGATCAGGCATATGGGTTGCCATGGGGATCCCATTTACATTTTGTTTTACAATGATCTATGTAAATCTTATGGGGTACACAATCAACAACATGACACTTGCCGGTGTTATCATCGTTATGGGGATGGTGGTTGACCATGCTATTGTTGTTGCTGAAAATATAACAAGGCTTCGCTCTAAAGGAGTTGAGACGGTGAAGGCGGCCGTAGAGGGAACCTCCTTTGTTTTTTTCCCAGTGATCGCAAGTATCGTAACAACATGCGCGGCTTTTTTGCCGATTTTCTTTTTTACCGGCAGATTCAGCCTGATGGTTAAGTTTATTCCGCCGATTATTTTTCTTATGCTCTTTGGGAGCCTTTTTGAGTCTCTGTTTATCCTGCCAGCACACATGAGCTTGAAAATTCCCCGTCTCGTTAAAGTTATCTTTTCTTTGGGAACATTGCCGCTTGTGGAAAAATATTTTACGGGAAGAAAGAAACAATTATTTAAAAATAATGAAAACGGCCACTGGTTTCATAAAGTTGAGGATTTTTATGAAAGGATACTTGTTCGGGTTTTAACGCACAGATCGTTATTGTTAATATCCTTTGGATGTCTGTTTATTGTATCTATGTTCATTTTTGGCAACCAGTTAAAGTATGTTATGTACCCAAGCGCAGAAACCACACAATTCAGACTGGATGCTTCGGCTCCGCCAGACACAAAACGTTTTCAGACTGCAAAGTTGTCAAAACAGATAGAAGATGTATTTTCAAAATATATTGGCAAAGAGGTTGTCGGATTTAGAACAGAAATTGCACGAAGCAGATGGGGTAGCGCTGTTGAGGAAAACAGGCTGTCCATGCGCATTGAAATTTTACCAAAAGAAAAGAGAGAAAAGTCTTTGAATGAACTCATTCGTGAATGGGAAAAACAATTAAAAACAGTTAAAGGATTTGAGGAGATAAAGATTGTAAGGCAGCGTTTTGGTCAGGCCAGCGGCAGTCCAATTGAAATATTGGTTCAAGAGAATGATGATATGGTTCGAGAAATTGTCGCCAGGGAAATATCCGAAGCAATGAAAAAACATCCCTCACTGGTTAATATAGAGATTGATACACCCATAAGAAATCCTGAATATAAAATTGATTTAAAAAGGGACTTAGTAAAAAAGCTTGGAATTAACGCTAAACATATCGCATCAACATTTCGAACCATACTTGAAGGAACCGTATTATATAAACTTATAAAGGACGATGAAGAAATCCATGTACGAATCAGCGCTGTAAATGAATCAAAAAATGATATGAATAATGTATTGGACATTCCGGTGGGAAATGAGGGCAGCTATCTGGTACCTTTAAATAAGATAGTCAACATTAAGAAAGAATCAACACCCAATTCTATTTCAAGAAAAGATTTAAAAAGGGTCACAACAATATACGCAGGCTTGAATGAAAATAAAAAGGCAACACCGTTAGAAATTGCTGAGCGGTTCGAAGCAGAATTATTTCCGAAAATAATGTCCAAGTATCCGACAACCGTAATATCCTTCGGAGGAGAAGTTAAAGATACAAGAGAATCTCAGAGCAATTTAACCATTGCCATTATCATGGTTGTTTTGTTGATTTATATAATTCTGGTTCTTCTTTTCAATTCTCTTTTAAAGCCTTTTATAATTTTACTCTCCATTCCTTTTGGCGCGGTTGGGGCAATTCTCGCCTTTTGGGCGCATAATATCACCACCTTTGGCTTTTATGCTTCAATCGGCATCCTTGGCTTATCCGGTGTTGTTGTAAATGATTCTATTTTAATGATCACAAAGCTTGATAGTGAATACGAGCCGAAAAAAGATCCACCTATGACTGTTAAAAAAATATCCAATATTGCAAAAACTCGCTTAAGAGCAGTTGTATTGACAACATGTACAACCGTTGCGGGCCTTTTGCCAACCGCATATGGATTCGCGGGATATGATTCCTTCTTATCGGAGATGATGCTTGCCATGGCCTGGGGACTCGTATTTGGAACGGTGATCACCCTTTTTCTTGTTCCCACGCTTTATAGCTTTCTAACAGGATTAAATAAGTTATGATACAGAGACAAACAATAAAAAAGCGGGAGCGATGGTTGCGATTTGGAAAGATCTTGCTGGTATTTATTGTGTTTCATTTATGGCAGGTTGATAGTTATGCCATAGAGGTTGTTACAGGTAAGGATACAACTGTTTTACCCTTAGAAAAATTTATCGTGCTTGCCTGTGAACATGACACAGTTTTTCAGGAAATTCTTATCGATGAGCTCTACCTTACTTATTACAAAGATCTTACGCTGCCGGCCAGGGATATTATCCTTTCTGTTAAAGGGCAGTATGATTTTGTGTTTCATCCTGTTGACGGTCATGAAAAAAGCGGAATTGTTTCACTGGGCAAATTATTTCCGTATACCGGGACGACTGTTTCTGCCGATTACACAGCGTCATCTTCAATTAATGATCAGGAGAGAAAATCTTCTTTTACATTTTCTGTTTCTCAACCAATTGCCAGAAATGCATTTGGCAGGGCCAATCGGATGTTAAAAAAAATAAGAGGGCTTGAAATCGATCTGGCTAAACATCAAATTGTAGAAGCGTATGAAGACTATCTTTACGCTGTCATTGCTCTTTATTTTAAATGGTATTCCGCTTATGAAAATATGAAAACAGCAGAGTCTTCATATGATTTTAATGAAAGATTGCTTGAAAATATTCGTCAAAAGATGACGTATGATGTTGCTCGAAGAGTTGATGTAAATAAAATCCATTTGCAGGTTATGGAAAAAGAAGAAAACCTGATAGCGCTTAAGAACAATTACGACCAGGCACTAAATTATGTTTTTCAGGCAACACTATATGAAAAAGCTGAAACGTTGATTCCGGAATTTCCTTCTTTTCAGCAAAAAACAAAGGATTCGTTTGATGAAGAGTACAGTATGTTTAAAGCTTCCAGCCGGACATATCAAATGCTTACGCTGCTTGAAAAGAAAGGTATTCTTGAAATAGAAAAGACTGCAGATGACCTTTTACCATCAGCTAATCTGGAAATGGGTTATATTGAAGAAGGATCGGGATATGATATTCAGAATAAAGAGAACAGGGCATTTGCCGGGTTTGCTTTTGAGTTTCCGTTCCCAGGACAAAAAGAAAAGGCTCGGAATGAATATGCAAAAATAGATCTGGAAAAAATAAAATTAACATCGTCCAATAAAAAAGTACAACTGAAAACAGATTTGAAAAATTTGCATATGCAGATAGAAAGACAAAATGGACTGGTTGATATCGCACAAAAGAAGATACGCGTTTCAGAGGCAATTGTTAAAGATGAGACAAAGAATTACTCTCATGGAAGAATAGCGTTAAATGATTTGATACAGGCAATAAATACATTGGAAGAAAACAAGTTTAAACTGGTTTATCATAAAATTACCTTGAATAATTTAATACTCGAATGGCTCAGATTGACAGATAAACTAATTGAGCGTAAAAATATCGATACGTTATCTGGAGATAAAAAATAAATCGCCTGATCATGGCCATGCACGGGTGTTTCTATGAAAGCTTATTTTGAAAATAATTTATCCATGAGTTTCTATTCTTGAAATATTCCTTCCCTATCAAAGCTTTTTAAGTTGCCTTTTTATTTAATAAAATGTGTAAACATTAAGATTGTCAGATTGTACTATAAAAGGATATCGTAGTTCCATAACACTTTAAGCGCTGATTTTTACCTATGGATCAAGAAGTTTTAGAAAACACTACACAAGGCAGATATCCTTCGGATTTGCTAGAGGGGAGTATCACTAAAAATATTATCCGCCTAGCACTGCCTTTGGTTATCGCAATGCTTATTCAAACGGGA
>JAFDFT010000233.1 GCA_019309685.1 Deltaproteobacteria bacterium | reverse complement strand
TAAAGGGGGATTATAAAGCCATTAAGAGGTCTTTTGTAAAATTTTGATTTTTGCCTGTCCCGATAAATCTGCTTTTATAATTTAACGGGGTTCAAGTTCAAGGAAAGCGATAATTTTAACCGCAGACATACAGGTAGTATTTCGAGGATTAATCCGCCAAAGGCGGATGTGATTTTCTTGAGTCCATACTTCTCTTCTGTATCCAGCGAAAAGCCTCTTCCCCTTTTATTTTTCGGCGAAGCATCAGAACCTCTTTTGCTTTTTCAACCATCTTGCGGGTCTCCAATTCCTCCTGAATAACTTTCGCATCGACCATGAGTTTTGTATTAAAAATCGCCACTGCCGCCTGGTTCGCGACAGTAATCATGAGGTTCACCTCGGTCTCATTAAAATCATGGGGGCCGGAGGTAAAACAATTCAGCACCCCAATTACTTCATTTTCCCTAACCTTCATTGGTATACCCACCATGGACACTAACCCAAGCTTTTTGGCCATCTCCTTTTCTTTAAATCTGGGCTCCTTTAAGACATCTTTAACAATTAAAGGCTCTCCTTTTGTTGCCACATGCCCGACAACCCCTTCGTCCATATTTAGGACTCTATCTTTTACATAATCCTTGTCTATCGCCTGGGTAGCCTTTAATCTGATTTTATTATTTTTCTTGGTGTCATCAATAAGCCACAAAGAGCAAATCTCCACGCCCGTTACTTTAGCAGTCACCATAACAATGAGTTTAAGGATGTCCTCAAGGTAAAGATCAGATGTGATAGCCTGGCTGATATCCATCAGCCCTTTGATGTACTTATCGTATATTTCAGGTTTTGTGTGTACCATTTCTTAACGATTTTCTTTATACGGTATCTGTGCTATTTGTTTGAGTAGTGTCCTTCCAAAAATTAGATATTTTGTTCGAGTTCAAAGAAGGCGATAATTTTAACCGGAATAATACATTGAGTATTTTTCGGGCAAAATAGCATTTTTTGGATGGATACTAGATTAGCATCATAGTAATACCGGGTCAAGAATCAAACGATGATTACTATTTTAATATGGCCCTAAGGAATCGGAGTTATCGTAGGCTATTTAAATCTTCCTTCCATACCAGAGAGGATTGAAAATTGAACACTATTGAAAATAGAATTAAGAAAGCCCGGAAAACCTTTGGTAAACTAAACATAGACACTTTGTTAATTCTTGTTGAAGAAAACAGGCGTTATCTGAGCGGGTTTACAGGTGAAGATACACAATTTGATGAATCCTCTGGTGCGCTTTTTATATCGGATAAACAATCAATTCTTGCCACTGATTCCCGCTATGAAGAGCAGGCCAAAAATGAAGCCGGCCTTTATGATATTGTTACATACAAGGAAGGCCTACCAAATGAAATGCCTAATATACTTAAATCCCTTCGTACAAAAAGGCTTGGTTTTGAAAGTATTCGCGTATCTTTTTTACAGATGGATACGATCAAAAAACAGCTCACTAAAAATAAAGTCAGGGTGTCTTTGATCCCCACAGAAAACATTGTGGAAAACATCCGTTTGATTAAGGATGAGTCGGAAATTCAAAAAACAAAAAGGGCTTTGGACGTAGCGGAAACTGCTTTTTTAAAGTTTATTCACACAATCAAACCCGGTATGACCGAAAAAGATGCGGCTTGGCTTCTTGAAAAAAAGCTGCGTGAATCCGGCGGTGATGCGATGTCCTTTCCCGTTATCTGTGCTTCCGGCCCTAACAGTGCTCTTCCGCACGCAATTCCAGGACAAAGAAAGATAATAAAGGGTGAGCCAATCATTTTTGATTTCGGCGTCAAGTTAAATGGATATTGTTCGGATACGACCCGGACTGTGTTTTTCGGAAAACCGGATGATTCCTTTAAAAAAGTGTTTCAGACTGTTCTGAATGCTCAGCAAATGGCCACAGAAGCTATTAAACCAGGCAAAAGCAGTAAAACCATTGATAAAATCGCAAGAGATCACATTCATAAAATGGGTTTTAAAGGAAAATTCGGCCATAGTCTGGGACACGGGACAGGTCTTGCCGTTCACGAACTACCACGGATCAGTCCACTAAAAGGTACAAGATTGACACCCGGAATGATTTTTACGGTTGAGCCCGGTATTTATTTGCCTGGCCAGGGAGGAATTCGGCTCGAAAACATGGTTGTTGTCAGAGATGATGGCGCTGAAGTACTAAACAAAACAACGCCGACCGATTTTTATCAATTGTAGCATTTGATTGCTATAACTTAACAACTGAAGCCTAAAACATGTTATCTTTCGATACCCTTATAGACCAGTACATAAGTTACCTTCTTTTAGAAAAAGGGTTATCCCAAAATACACTGGAAGCATACAGCAGCGACCTGAACAAGTATATTGACTTTCTCAAGGACAAAAACATCACGACTGTTTCTGAAAATGACACTGCATTGATCCTTGAACATCTTTCAGGCCTAAAAACGGCTGGTCTTGGTGCAACCTCAAGGGCAAGGCACCTTGTCACCATTAGGGGATTTTATCAGTTTCTTTCACATGAAAAACATATTGAGCGCAATCCCGCTCAGATTATAGACCTTCCCAAAAAGGGTCTTAAGCTTCCAAATTTTCTTTCATTAAATGAAGTGAAAAAGCTTCTTGACACACCGGATAAAAAAACCCCCATAGGTCTTCGAAATTCGGCGATGATTGAAATGGCTTACGCTGCAGGATTAAGAGTGACCGAACTCATAAATTTAAAAGTTCAAGACATTAATCTGGAGGCCTGTTTTGTAAGAATTTTCGGAAAAGGATCAAAAGAAAGAATTGTTCCCATAGGCATGCTCGCAAGAGAAGTTGTTGACACGTATATAAAAACCGCAAGACCCGTTTTATTAAAAACCCATATCAGCCAATTTCTCTTTATTGCCCGGCAGGGAAAACCAATGACCCGTCAAGGATTCTGGAAACTTTTAAAGAAATACTCCCGACAGGCGGGAATCACAAGAGAGATCGCGCCTCACAGTCTACGCCATTCTTTTGCCAGTCATCTTCTTGAAGGGGGCGCGGATCTCAGATCTGTACAGGTGATGCTGGGCCATGTTGATATTTCCACAACACAAATTTATACACATGTGGCGCGCGATCACCTTAAAAAAATTCACGAAAAATATCATCCCCGGTCATAAATCTGTAAGCCTGCCCTAAATATTCTCTTGATATCAATCCTAAAATATGAACATTTAAATAAAAACATACGAATATAAAATCATGGAATCCTTAAACACTCAAAATAAACATATCGGCTGGTGGGAAAAGAGTATTTCCGAACCAGTTACCGGTAAAAATGCCGTTTTACAGGCCATTTCAAACATAAAAGACCCTGTATATATAATCTCCAAAAATGGCAATCTTTCCGTTGTTCAGGACGGTATCGCAAGTATTGGCAGTAAAGAGACTAAAGAAATAGAAGGATTTCCACTTCTGGCATACGCCCCGCCTCTTCTTCCGGAAGATCTTGGAGATCCAGTCTTTAAAAAAAGATATAACCTGCGTTTTGCATATATTGTTGGTGCCATGGCCAACGGCATTACATCGACTGAAATGGTAGAAGCCGCAGGCCGAGCGGGAATGCTGGGTTTTTTCGGGTCCGGGGGGTTGACTCTCCCTGAAATAGAAAAGGCAATACATGATTTAAAACGGCGCCTGGATACTTTTCCTTTTGGTTTGAACCTGATCCACAGTCATAATTCTCCCGAATTTGAATTGGAAACTGTACGCCTTTATTTAAAACATCAAGTCAATCTCATCAGCGCCTCCGCGTACCTGGAACTTACTTTGCCGTTGGTTTACTTTCGAATCAAACATCTATAGAAACACTCAAGGTGAAATCGTTTGCCCAAACAAAATTATTGCTAAAGTATCCAGGATTGAAGTTGCCTCCAAATTCCTCTCTCCACCGCCTGAAAAATTGATTTCTCAATTGATTGAAAAAAAGATGATCTCACCGGAGGAGGCTTCACTTGCTGAGCACATATCCATGGCAGATGATATTACCGCGGAAGCTGATTCAGGAGGACATACGGATAACCGGCCTGCAATTTCTTTGTTGCCGACAATGATTGCGCTGCGGAATAACTTCACCAATAAATATAACTACAGCAAACCCATAGGAGTTGGATTGGGCGGAGGAATCGCAACTCCAGAATCAGCAGCTGCGGCATTCGCCCTTGGCGCCTCATATGTGCTGACCGGATCCATCAACCAGTCATGCACTGAAGCCGGTACGTCTGAAACAGTTCGCCAAATGCTTGCCCAGGCAAAACAAGCAGATGTCGTCATGGCACCATCCGGTGACATGTTTGAGCTGGGAGTAAAAGTGCAGGTGTTAAAGCGCGGAACCATGTTTCCCATGCGTGCCTCCAAATTATACGATATTTTCACGAAGCATGATAATTTTGAAAATATTCCGGACGATCAAAAGGAATTTGTCGAGAAAAAACTGCTTCGGTGCAGCTTTGAAAAGGAATGGGAACAAACAAAAAAGTTCTTCGCTGGCATTGATCCAAAACAGATTGATATTGGAGAAAAACATCCCAAACATAAAATGGCTCTGATATTTCGTTCGTATCTTGGACGCGCATCAACATGGGCGAATACGGGCGATCCTTCACGAACCATTGATTACCAAATCTGGTGCGGACCTTCAATGGGAGCCTTTAATGAATGGGTGAAGGGATCTTTTCTTGAAGATTATAAAAACCGGAAAATAGTGACAGTCGCTTTAAACTTGCTATATGGAGCAAGCATAACAACACGTGCCGGCTGGCTTCGAACTCAAGCTATTGAACTACCGGCTAATGCCGCAAGTTTTACGCCCATCAAAGATCAAAAGATTTGGGAATTCATAGGAAAATAACAGACGTTCTGTTTAACTATCGTTTTTTTAAAATCCAAGCTTTCCAATGAAAAATTTATATAAAGCGCTAATATCAAGTATTTTTTCGTAACCTGTTCCTTCTTCTACTGATACCTTATCCTCTAAACCAATTACGGTCTCCACATAACGTTCTTCTCTTGCTTTTATACCGTTATGCTGAACAGGCTTATCATAAATGATTCCTCTAATTTTAAATAAAAAGGTTGTCTGTTTTTTTTCAGGCCAAAAGATGTGCCGTATATAAATTATGTATCTTAGAATATGAGGCTCTAAGGGCTGTCTTTCAACCATTTGTCCTGGATCCTGGTAAAACCCTTTTTCTACTAACCAGTCTTTTAAAGTTTCAATAACCTTTCCAGCCTCATACACACTGAAATGCAAATCTCCTACCAGATGCCCTCCGAGCATAACATTGAACGCATCGCTAAAATAGTATTGCCGTGCAAATCCGGATTGCATCCCGCCGAGAGGATCCGGAGGAAGAAACTCCCGCGACCACCGTTTCCATTTAGCGAGATTAATTCCAAGTTTTCCCGAAAGCTCCCTATTTGTGTAAAGTTTTATCATTGATTAATGCATGTTACGCGTAGTGGTGATAATTTCTGCTATCTAAAGGTCAAATCAATTTAATTTTTTAATGTTTTAGGTTATTAGTTAATTATGAGTTTTATACCATGTACTTAGACTAATAAAATATAACAAAATAAAGACTTGAATCCTTGACCCCAAGAATCCTCGAATCCTCTTCTCAAACTAAGCTGGAGAAGAGCTTAATTTATAAACTTGTTATATCAATAATACAACCTTAAATTTTCGAATCATTCTCTTGCAAATCGTTTTATTTTACATTATAAATCATGACTTACGATTTCGTTATTAAGTATATTTATTAACGGGCAATAATATATAATCATACTGAGGCCTTTGCAAAATACTAATTTTTGCCTGCCCTGTTAAATTTGTTTTTTATTTAACTGGGGTTCAAGTTCAAGAAAAGCGATCCGCCAAAGTTCTGTAGCGGATTAAAATTTGAGTCCGCCAAAGGCGGATGTTCCACTTGACACAGCTCGCCTCGCCGTAGCCTTGGCATAGGCGGTAAACCGGGCAATAAGTGGAGTTTTGCAAAGATCTCAGACTTAAGCACTTACTCTATTCTTATATTTCTTGGATTTTTCATATGGATTTTAATAAAAACGGTGACAAACTATTGACACCTATCGCTATTATTGGTGTGGGCTGCCTGTTTCCAAAAGCTGAAGGTTTGAAAGAATATTGGCGCCTCCTCTATCAGGGCATTGATGGAATCACTGATATTCCAGACACGCACTGGTCTCCAGAGGAATATTTTAATCAGGACCCGAAAACACCGGATCATACATACTGCAAGCGCGGTGGTTTTTTATCACCCATTTCTTTTGATCCATCTGAATTCGGGATTCCTCCCACTTCGCTTGAAGCCACAGATACGTCTCAGATTCTTGGGCTTGTAGCAGCCAAGATGGCGCTTGACGATTCCGGTTATGGTGAAAACGGTCGTTCGTTTAACCGTGATAAAACAAGTGTTATCTTAGGAGTCACCGGCACACAGGAACTTGTTATCCCCCTTAGTGCGCGCCTCGGTTTCCCAAAATGGCGCAAAGCGCTTGAAGAATCAGGTGTATCTCCTGAAAAATCTGAAGAAATTATTAACAAAATTTCATCATCGTATGTTGGCTGGCAGGAAAACTCCTTCCCCGGTCTTTTGGGTAATGTTGTTTCCGGAAGAATTTGCAACCGTTTGGATCTGGGTGGCACCAACTGTGTCGTTGACGCAGCCTGCGCCAGTTCCATGAGCGCAATGCATCTTTCCTTAATGGAGCTAGCCTCCGGCCGATCCGATATGGTCATTACCGGTGGTGTGGATACATTAAACGATATTTTTATGTATATGTGCTTTTCCAAAACACATACCCTCTCACCAACAGGGGATGCCCGTCCTTTCTCAAAAGATGCTGATGGCACCGTGCTTGGCGAAGGAGTCGGATTACTCATCCTAAAAAGATTAGATGAATCGATACGAGATGAAGATAAAATCTACTCGGTTATTAAATCCATTGGCTCATCGAGTGACGGAAAATCTCAAAGTATTTACGCTCCGAGAATAGAAGGCCAGACAAAAGCGCTAAAAAGGGCATATGAATTTGCAGACATTGACCCTGCTACCGTTGAACTCATCGAAGCCCACGGTACAGGCACACGGGTCGGAGATATGACAGAGTTTAAGGCACTTCAGCATTTCTTCAACGATTCTAATAAAAATACCAACTCTTGCGCTTTAGGTTCTGTAAAATCAATGATTGGTCATACAAAATCCGCGGCTGGTGCTGCTGGATTAATTAAATCATCACTATCTCTCCATCATAAAGTATTACCGCCAACGCTTAAAGCACAAGAGCCCGATCCTAATCTTGAATTTGATCAAAGTCCATTTTATTTAAACACAGATACAAGGCCCTGGTTTTCTTCAAAAGATCATCCCCGGCGATGCGGGGTCAGCGCATTTGGGTTTGGCGGCAGTAATTTTCATGTGGTTCTTGAAGAATACGTACAATCCAAAAATGAAATCTCCTGGGACGGTTCTGTACAGATTTTTGCCTTGTCAGCTCCAACAAAACAGGAATTGATTGAACAGATGCTGGAGCATAAACATTTTATAGATAACGGCCCCACATGGAAAGACGTTTCCAATAGAGCAGCAAAAACCAGAAACTACTTTTCCAACAAAGACCCTTATAGAATTTTACTTGTACTTGAACCCTTAACAAATGAACAAGCATATCTCACAGAAGAATTGCCCGCGCTTTTCCTTAAAGCTACTGAACTGCTGGAAACCAATTCTACAGACACTTGCTGGACTCTTCCCAATGCCTTTTATGGAGGGCCTGAAGAACAGGGGGAAATCGCTTTTATTTTTCCAGGACAGGGAAGCCAGTATGTAAATATGGGAAAAGACATTGTCTGTACATTTCCTGAAGCGCTAAACAGTATATCCCTTATGGATGAGAAATTTACAAGCGCACAGCGATTAACAGATATTATTTATCCCAATCCTGCCTATTTTAAAAACAATAAAAAACGTTGCGAAGATACTCTGAAAGAAACCCATAATGCTCAACCTGCGATTGGTGCAGTTAGTCTGGCAATGCTGAAAGTACTTCAACGATTTGGTATCAAGCCGGACGCGGTTTGCGGTCACAGCTTTGGGGAGTTGACCGCTTTACTTGGCGCCGGCTGGATAACTGAAGAAACATTTTCCAATCTTTCCATTGCCAGAGGCGATGTAATGGCAAACTCTAGTAAGGATATCGGTCAACACAGAGGCACAATGCTGGCCGTGCGTGCTTCTTTGAATGAATTAGCAGATCTTGTTGAAACATCCGGACTCGACATCGTTCTTGCCAATAAAAACAGCCCGGATCAGGGAGTGATTTCAGGTCCAGCGGAATCTGTCTTTAAATTTGAAGAAATATGCAAACAAAAAGGATATGGGACTGTCCGGTTATCAGTATCTGCCGCTTTTCACAGCTCTTTGGTGATCGACGCGTATGAACCTTTCCTTCATCATCTCAAACAGGCTGAATTTAATCCCACAAATATTCCTGTCTATTCCAATACAACAGGAGAACCTTATCCACAGGACCGGTCGAAAATAATAAAACATATAGCAGAACATATTCTTCATCCTGTTGATTTTGTTCTAGAAATTGAAAACATGTTCGCCTCCGGTGTTAGGACTTTTATCGAAGTGGGGCCTAAATCAGTGCTGACAGGTATGGTAAAATCCATATTAAGCGGCCACGATATACACTCGATTTCGCTTGATACATCATCCG
>JAFDFT010000637.1 GCA_019309685.1 Deltaproteobacteria bacterium | reverse complement strand
GATTGACAACGGCTTCTACAATGGTTTTTGGAGTACCTTCGTGTACTTTAGGTTCAGGAGCTAAAAGGGTTGTTAATATTCCAGGTATCATGCAGGCGGCCATAATTATATAAACAGTTGAAAAGGGGATATGATCCGCCATGATAAGACCGCCGCCTGAAGCAAGGAGCATCCCTACCCTATAGCCATTAACATAAAGCGATGAACCCAGGCCAAGCTCTCTGTCAGGAAGGTCTTCTCTTCTATACGCATCCACGACTATATCCTGGGAAGCACTAAAAAAAGTGACTAAAAAGGCGGCAAAAGCCACCATCCAGGGATTGTTTGCCGGGTTCGTCTGACCAAGGCCAATGATTGAAAGGACAAGAAAAATTTGAGCAATAAATAGCCAGCCTTTTCTCCGGCCCAAAAAACCCGGAGTGAAACGATCCATAATAGGGGCCCAAACAAATTTAAGTGTGTATGGAAGACCGACGAGCGCCATTAATCCGATTACGGTTAAATCAACGCCTTCTTCTTTCATCCATGCCTGTAATACAGATATTGTTAAAAGAAGGGGCAATCCACAGGCAAACCCCATAATAAATGAAACCAGCATACGCCGACTGAAAATATCTCTAATAATGGACAGCTCTTTTGCTTTATTCATAGTAGAAAAAAATAGGTTCTAGTTACATATGGGAAGATTTTAAAATAATAAAAGTGGGCAGCAGGTTATTCCCGATACCCACTTTTTTATGAGACCTTTGCAAAATCCAGTTTTTTGCCCGATTTCTACGTCAGGCACAAATTATAATCCTCAAAATACTAAAATGTATTCCTGCGGTTAAAATTATCGCCTTCCTTGAACTCGAACAAAGATCAGCATTTTTCAAAGGTCTCCTTATTCAATCAAGCAGTTATTCTTGGAGCTGTGCTGGCGTCACAATCGAACCGAATTTTTCCTTAAGTGCTAAAAGGCCTTCTTTTTGTTTTTTCAACACTTCAAATAATTTGTCAGGAAGATTTTTTTCTTTACCGTATGCTTCAACTTGCAGATCAATTCTTGAGACAATGTTATCAATATACAGAGAAAACTGCTTGTTATACAGTTCTTCCGGGTATTCTTTATCGATAATTGAGTTAAACAGTTCTTTTAGATCATTGTATTTCGGTAGGTTTCCGATAGGTGTTTGAATTGTTTCAACATCATTATGGGCGTATAGTTCCAGCCACCCCAGCCATGCCTTTACATCCTTTTTTTCACCAAGAAGTTTTTTTGAACTGCCACCTCTTGCCTCTTCGGTGAGAAAGTAGTTTAAGCCGGACATGACAGGTTTTTTATCTTCGGCAATTTTGCTGTTTCCGAAAAATTTAAACTGGGCTTCCATGTAATCGCCTAATGCTCCAGGAATAAAGGGAGCGTTTGCCCAGGGCTGACGCCGAACTCCTGTGGCACTATATGTAAAAATCATGGTTTCCACGCCATTTGGGTCTTCGGCTTTATCGGAGTAATTGTCGAGCGCTTTTGAAGATACCGTACATCTTGAATTTGGGTGAGATAAAGGAATTTCTTTGCCGTTTTCATCCTTCATTCCTTTTTCCCATTGGCCTTGGAAGTTTTTGCCTGTGGTGGGGGGCTCTTCCTCGTTTCCGACCCAGTGCGGCACACCGTTTTCATCAATAAGTACATTAGACCAGATAATTTCTTTGCCGGGGTTTCTAAGAACTTCCATCAGTACGGGATCACCCTCTTTGTTAACATCTTCCACAATGCCAAAGATGCCGCATTCAGGGTTAATGGAGCGGATGGAGCCGTCATCAGCAATCCACATTTGAGCGAGGTCATCTCCAACAAAGTAATCACCCGCCATAGCGGTGGTGGTCTTTCCGCATCCGCTTGGCGCTGCGCCTGCACACCAGGTGATTCGGTCATCGGGCCCCTGAATACCGGTAATAAACATATGTTCAGAGGTTTCATTGCCCATGTTTTCATATACCCCTTTATCTACCGCAAAACGATGGTTGCCTTTTTTAAGCAGCAAAGTATTGCCCGCGTAGGTACAGTTAAAACTATATGTGGTCTGATAACTTCTATCCATGAAGACACGGGCATTGGGGAGATCTTCGGGCCTGTTAAGACCCTCGCTATGGACGTTCATAAAATAGTGTCCCAGTTTTTCCACTTCTTTTTCAAAGTCAGCGAAAGCATTTCTATATAAGATCTCAGCACTGTGAGCAACATACGCGGAACTGGTGATCTCAAGTGCGGGATTAGACGCGGGCGCGCCAACCGGGCCGCGCATGTAACAGCCGATAATAATTATTTTTCCATGCATAATACCGGACATATACTCTTTAACTTCCTTTAAAGCGTCCTTTCTAAGTTTTTTATTGGCAAGCGTGCTAATCATTTCACCTTCATTGGCTATATAAAAAGTACGGTCAATAATTCTGCCCTGTTCTTGTTTCAGGTCAAAATGGATGGTATGGCCTTTCATGAGCAGTTCCGCCTCTTCACCTTTTTTGAGGGCTAGGTCTCGGATAAATTGCTTATCCTGTTCAGAACCGGTATTTACATACGCAGAATCCGGCTCGCACAGGGCAATGGCATTTGCGATACGAATCAGTATTTCCTGGTTTTTAATTTGCTGTATCCTGGATAGGTGCTCCCCGTCCATTTTGCTCTCAAAAAGGCTCATGGCTTCATCAATGGTTTTAATCCCGCCAATTTCTGTAACAATATCAACACCCTTTCTTTTTTCTAACATTTCAAGATCTCCTTCCTAAAATTATCAGCTATTATGATTACGGTTAAATTTTTCAAAAACAGGGGTGTTTTGTGCGATCCATATCAGGATTTTTTCAAATTCATCCCGAATTTCCTTTAAGGCAATACCCCTGTGGCTTACCAGGCTTTTTTCTTCTCGGGATAGTTCAGCAAATGTTTTTTTTAGCGGTGGGTAATAAAATATAGGGTCATATCCAAACCCGTTGGTACCTGAGGGTTGATCTGCGATCAGGCCTTCGCACAGCCCTTCATAAGTAAGCGCCGGGCCAGGTGGT
>JAFDFT010000232.1 GCA_019309685.1 Deltaproteobacteria bacterium | reverse complement strand
GTGGCATGTTTCACAACATCGTCGACACTTTATGTTTCATGACATCGTCGACACATTGTATAATCTCCGATCAAAAGGGAGGATATACAATGGTTAAAAAAAATACAATAATAACGAAAAAGAAATTCAACTTCGCAAACTCTGTGTTCAGTTAAATGCTGAAGGGAAAAATGTAACTCAAATCCATAGAAAACTTAATCGAACTCGAGATTGGGCATATAAATGGCTTAAGCGGGCGCAGTCTGGAAAACCTGACTGGTACCTTAATGAATCCAGAGTGCCTCATAATAAACCTGGCAAAATTGGCAAAGAGCTCGAACAGGCAATCGTAAACAGCAGAATAAGATTGACTAAAAGAGATACCCTTGAAACAAACTATGCATTTTGTGGTGCGGTTGCAATTCATCAAGACCTTGACAATTTAGGGTACCGGAACAAACCGGCTCTTTCAACAATCAATCGAGTTTTAAAACGAAATGGACTCATAGCTAAACAGGACAAAGATACAAAGAAAAAATCGACCAAAAAATATTTTCCACACGTCAAGGCCCTGCATCCTGGTTATCTGCATCAACTTGACTTAGTGACGCCACGATATATTAAAGGATTCGGTGTTATTATTTCAGTGAACAGGATCGATGTTTATACAGCAAAGGCCAACTTGGAACAATATCAAAACAAAGGAGCAGACAACATTATAAGCTTCCTTGTTGAAGACTGGAAGACATTTGGCATACCTCGTTATTTACAGCTTGATAACGAAGCGTCCTTTCGGGGAAGCATGTATCACTCCCGAACATTTGGCAAACTGAGTCGCTTCTGCTTAAATTTTGGCGTTGAGCTTGTTTTTATTCCATTTAACGAGCCTTGGAGAAATGCTCATATCGAAAGTTTCAACAGCCGCTTTGATAAAATGCTCTGGCAGTCCAAAGTTTTCAAAGATCTGGATCATGTGAGATCCGAATCAAAAAAGTTTCGAGACAAACATAATAATTATCAGGAATACAGAAAAAGTACTTTCAGTAAACAGAAATCAAAAAGTTACGAAACAAGATATCTGCCTAACTCTTTTACTCTTGATGCATCGCAGGATCTACCCATAACCCGAGGCAGACTGCATTTTGCTCGGATGGTCAAGAAAAATGGTAATATAAATATTCTTAACGAAGACTTCTATGTCGATAAAAATTTAAGTTTTGAATATGTTTGGGCAATCCTTAGCACTAAAGATCGTAATGTGAAAATCTGGTATCACCCAACAAAGGATGCTCCAAAAGAGTTACTCAAAACCGAATCTTATGAACTCAGGGAGCCTGTTAAAAATAAAATTCCTATGAAAATGTTTTGCTAAGTGTCGACGATGTTGTGAAACAGCTAGTGCCACTAAAAAGTGTCGACGATGTTGTGAGATTTGCCACCTATTCATTAAAGAATATTATCAACAACCTTTGGTAGACTGGTTAATGGTGTTCATTGATATCGGGTTGTCCGCCCTTTTAGTTACTTTGGCAGTTTTGATGTTCTGGCGTCTGTTTGATTTGTTGAACAAAGACGGGCGTTGGCAGGAAGAGTTTAATAAGCCTGAATTAGATGTAAATAGAACAACGCCATCACTGTCATCTTCAAATGCATATTCTACTACAGAGCAGGAGGTGAAGTGATGAAAAAGGCCACAAATCTCATTATTGCTATGATTATATTGGTTTTAACAGCATGCGGCGGCTCACCAGAAGTGGATATAGCTTCTATTAATACCGGTGTGGATCCAAATACTTGGGTACTCGTACCCGCCGGCGAATTTCTAAAAGGGCAGCATAGTCATGAAACCATGGTTGATTACGATTTTGAAATCATGGTTACGGATGTAACTAATGACCAATACGCCAAATATTTAAATAAAGCATTAGAAAAAGGCACCATTAAAATCATCGAAAATAAAGTGATGGGCTATTATCCAGGTGATCCATTCCAGGGATATAAGCATGAATTTGAAATTCGGGCGGGTGATAAGCTTCATGTACCATTAGAAGAAGCCGGCATACATATATCATTCGATGGTAAACAATTTAATATTGAAAAAGGATATAAAAATCACCCCGTGGTGATGATTACCTGGTTTGGAGCCAAGGCTTATGCCGATTTTTATGGCTGGCGGTTACCCACCGAGATTGAATGGGAAAAAGCGGCTCGTGGTACTGATGCCAGGGCCTATCCGTGGGGTGATAAAATTTCCCGTAATCAGGCCAATTATTACCACAGCGGTGATGAATTTGAAAAGAAATTTGGAAAACAGGGTAGCACAACGCCTGTAGGATACTATAACGGAAATAAATACTATGATTATCAGACGTTAGATGGACGCAGTCCCTATGGCCTGTACGATATGGCCGGTAATGTATGGCAATGGACCGGTGACGATCATCCTAATGTACACCTCCGTTATATGCGCGGTGGCAGCAAAGCCAACTATGAATACAATTTGCGTGTTTGGGCTCGCAACAGCGCTAGACCCGACTTCTACTCTATAAACATTGGTTTTCGTTGTGCACGTAGTGCCCATTAGCAAAAACAAACCTAAGGGAGCCGGGAATAAATAAATCAATGGACAGGGCCATGATCAATTACAACAATGGTCTCAGAATTATTGAGATCACAAAAACCAAATTTAAGCTCTATTTACAGTTAATAAAAAGTCGGCAGACATGCTTGCTCTTGTTTACGGGCTTGACTGGATATATGAGTGCACGTTGTCCCGTGCTGCCCTGGAATACGTTTATTGAATTATTCGGCAGCCTCTTTTTGGCAATTAGCGGCAGTACGGTGTTAAACATGGTTTATGATCGGAATATCGATGCCAGGATGAACCGTACCGCTCATAGACCCATACCTTCGGGTAAAATCAGTGTCAATGAAGCCTTAATTCTTGGTTCATCCCTTTCTTTTCTGGGTCTGATCTGGGCATTTGACCTATCCTTTATATATGGTCTTATCGTTTTTGCGGGGTTGTTTTTTGATGTAGTCGTTTATACAATATGGCTAAAACGAAGAACAGCCTGGTCCATTGTCTGGGGAGGCATCTCAGGGGCTATGCCCATTTTAGCGGGGAGGGCTTTGGGATTAGGGGGAATTGATATTATTGGGATACTGTTGAGCCTTGCTGTATTATTATGGATTCCCACTCATATTATAACTTTCAGTATGCGGTATTCTGAGGATTACTACCGTGCAGGTATCCCTACATTTCCTTCCACTTATGGTTATAAAAATTCACGTTTGATCGTAGCTGTTTCGATCTTGTGTGCGACCCTTGCGATTGCTTTGGGATTATTCGCTCTCGGTCTTTCCTGGGGATATTTACGACTTCTGGCAGTACTCACCGTGGGGATTTTAGGGTTGGGAATTGTTGGTATTTTTAGACCATCAGAGAGGATTAACTGGGGGTTGTTTAAATTTGCATCACTTTATATGCTTGGTTCAATGATAATGGTGATAGTAGGGGTTCTTTCATGAAAAAAATGTCTGTTCTGCATCGCCTGTTACTGTCAATTACCGGTTTACTGGCAGCCTATCAGATCGTTGCCGGTATGAAAGCCTATAATGGACCGGTCACTTTTTATTATACTATCGCTTTCGATGTATTGTTGATGTCCTGTGTGCTCTTAATACTGTTCGATTTTGAGATTCTGGATAATCCTATGGTTGTTGTCATAGCGACTCTCCTTCCCCTAAGTCTTTTCCTCGGGCTGATTTCAAGACACCGGCCTGATTTTCATACGATTTGTCTGATTTTTTCTCTGGCCGGGTTACTCTTGATCTTGGGTACTAGGTATTATTTTGCCGGCAAAATCGCCACCATTGTTTTGGCCATAGTCCATGGTGTGTCCGGGATGGTGATCTTTATTCTTCCCATAAGCATTAGCATCCAAGGAACCGCACCGCCGCTTTTTTCATTCGTTGGTATCGGTGGTGCTCTCATAGGTGTAGGTGGCTTGTTGTTAGCATTCTTAAAAATGGGCAAACCTATTTTATCAAAAGAATTGATTTTTTCTGTTTTCCCAAGTCTATTGCTATTAATGACGCTAGCTTTTGTAATTGGAATGTCAGTTGAAGCTTAAAAAGCTACCCAGAGGGTTCTTGTCGCAGTATAACGTATATTAATTTGTAATTTTATTTTGAAAGTCAGAGATAATGAAAGAACAAGTAATACTTGTAGACAAAGATGACAATTCGATAGGTAGTGAAGAGAAAATGAAAGCCCATGCAGAGGGAAAATTACATCGAGCATTTTCTGTATTTATTTACAATTCTAAAGGTGAAATGTTACTTCAACAACGAGCGTTCGATAAATATCATTCCGGCGGCTTGTGGACCAATGCCTGTTGTAGTCACCCGAGACTTGGAGAAAGTATCAAACAAGCAGCACATCGTAGACTAAAAGAAGAAATGGGATTTGATTGCAAGTTATCAGAAAAATTTTACTTTATATACAAAGCAGAGCTTGATCAAGGATTAATAGAGCATGAATTAGATCACGTTTTAATTGGAATGTTTGAAAGTAAAATAAATCCAAATCCAAACGAAGCAGAAAATTATCAATGGATAAATATTGATAAAATATTTGAAGACATCCAAACATACCCCGGAAAATATTCTTCATGGTTTAAAATAGCATTAAGGCGGCTGCATTAATAACACACCTATTCTAATAATTTGGTAATGTTCAAAAGTGTTCAGAAGGCTCCAATTCTCCAGTCACAGCATTAAAAAAATCAACTATCAAATAGTTCCTATTTTCTGATATTGATACCTTAAAATCCATAGGCCCTATTTCCGTGGCGAATATTCAGTGGAATAGATCGCGCCGACTCATGCTTTGCCATACAAGCATATTGTTAGATTGCGATTTAGATTTTTATAGTTCCCAAGTAGTCTTTAATGGCCTTTTTGAAATCGTTCG
>JAFDFT010000231.1 GCA_019309685.1 Deltaproteobacteria bacterium | reverse complement strand
TTGGAGGTTATTGTCATGGAGGACAACCGGTTGCAGATCTTTGGTCCAGCGGACATCGAATTCCATACCCCACACGCCGGCTTCTTTTACACGGTCAAATGCGGCGATCGTATTTTCAAAAACCGTCTTATTATCATGCTCTCCACGATGTGAAACAATTTTGCACTGTTTCAATAGTTCTTTATCCGGGATGGGTTGCGGCAGGTGAGTATAGAAAAAATAGATAACCTGATGTAATCGTTCTTCAAGCCAAAGGGTAATTTCCATAACCATATCCTTGATATTGTTTGCAATTTGAGTATTGTGATTTGGGATTTTAGTGCCGTATCCTGAAAAGCAAATAGCTTCTATCTGAATCAGTTAGAGTTGACTTTGACGTTTCCCTGGGGGAAATTCCACAGGGCGAGCCTGTTTTTCTGGGGTTTTTGACTCGGAAAGACTACTTGATCTTATCTAATTTGTCTAACAAGCTCCGGGCGTTTTTGACATTCTTTTTTGCTTTTTTATGCTTAGGATTCAGTGATAAAGTCTTTTCCCATTCCTTTATGGCGCTCTGTAGTTCTTCGTTCAGAAAATATTTGACGCCTTTAAGGTAGTGTACTTCAGCCTGTTTCTTCTTAGCCTTGTAAACATCAGATGTGGTTTTTTTAACGCAATTATATTGAGGGTCTGCTTTGCTAAGCACATTTAATGCTTCGGTATAATTCTTCCGAATGATCAAGTTCTTGCCTTGTTGGCAAAAAGCGGTGTTGATTAGATTCTTGGCCGTTTTATTCGATTTGTCATAATCTAAAATCTTTCCTGCAACAGCTAATGCTTGCTCATATTGTTTTTGTTTTAAAAGGTTTTTAGCTTTGAACAACTCTTTGTTAATTGCATGTTGTATTGCTTCTTCAACCCCCTGATAGTTTGAAGTTACATTTTTGAACATCTTTATGGCTTCCGGATATTTTTCTTGTCCGCTCAATTCCAACCCAATCTGGTAATAAGCAGAATTTATCAGATCAGATGCCTTTTTATTCAAACGATCATATTCAAGAATCTTTTCTGAAACATCCAACACCTCCCGATATTGTTTTTCTTTCAAAAGGTTTTCCGCCTTTTTCAGTTCAATTCGAATATCGATCATAGGTTGGTTAAATTCTGACCCGAGTATGGGAAGTTCAAGAAAAGTTCCGGGTACTGGTTCTTTGCCGGTTTCAAGATTATTGAAATAGGCGATGAGAAAATCTTTTGAAGGATCTTCATAGAATTTTTTTGAAATACCTTTAAGAGTATCTTTTTCTTTTACTTTATAGTTTAGGTGTTCTTTTGGATGTAACCTGTTTTTCAGATAGTCTAAAGCCTCTTTATGACCGGGGGCATATCTTAACGTTGTAAGAAACTGCCCCTGGGCGTCTTTGAATCTTTGTTTTTTGTAAAATGTCACACCCTCTGTAAAGTGCTCTTTGGCTTTATGATCGATGGTAGATTTTAAGGAGGTTATCTTTCCAGGAATTATTGTGCTGTCCGGATTCAGTGTGCCGGCAATTTGCATGTAAAAAAGGGCGGTTTGCAATTTGTCATTTTTTTCATATTCCAGCGCTTTTTCCAGATAGGAAGAAGAGAGCAAAATATTAGCATTATCAGGAACTTTATCGGGCAACCTGTGTGCAAATTTATCGACGAATTCTCCAAAAAACTCCCGGACACCGGCGCATCCAGTGAAAAGAAACAGAATAGTTAAAAGCAAATAAATGTTAAACAACTTTTTCATTTCAATTCCATGTTATGAAATACTGACAGTTTGTTTTTGAATTTTTCAATATCATATTCGCCGTATATTGCAGAACGCCTGATTTTGTAATTATCAATAAAAAATGAATTCGATTCCTGCTCAACAGTGAATGCGGCACGGTAGCCGTGTTTTTTTAGCATGGCAATAACGAGATTGTTGGTTATACCATACGGATATGCCAGGCATTTGCATTCTTTGTTAAGTTTATTTTTGAACAACTTTTTGGGGTAACTTATTTCCATTTCAAGGGAATTGAAGTATTCTTTAAAGGACTCCTTCTTTTTTAGGGTCGCCAAATTTCTGTGTGTTTTGGTCTGGCATTGGATATCAAACCCGGCTTCCGAGAGCTCTTTAATTTGTTTCCAGGACATGGCTTTTCCGCCGCCGATAAAATCGGTGTAAATAAAAAATGTGGCCGGGAAACCATATTTTTTCAATATGGGGGTAGCGAAGTCATATACGGAGCTCCATCCGTCGTCAAATGTAATCACAACAGATTTGCCAGGTATTTGTTCCTTATAATCGAGAAAATCTAATAATTGATCCAGCTTGATAACATGATAGTTGTTCTCCTTAAGATATTTCATCTGGGCTTTAAAGTCGTCTTGAGTGATTGATATTTTATTCGGTTTATTTTCGGAGAAACTGTAGTATGCCAAAACCGGGACGGTTTGATAACCCACTGATTTAAGGCCGCTTTTATTGAAGGAGAATAAGGGGATAATCAATTTCTGTCCGGGAGTCAGGCTTTTGATATGGTTAAATTCGGAGATTAGCCACTCTTTGGACGGATCGTTCAAGTATTCTGCGGCCAGGGAAGAAAGGGTATCTTTGGAGGTTGTCGTGACAATGATAAAGTCGCCACTGCGAATTTCAGACATCTTATGATGGGACCGGGTACCCGTGGCACAGCCGGCAAGCATTAACAGGGACAATAAAAAAACAAGGCCGGAGATGGTTTTTATTCTATTTACGGATCGTTGCATTGCGCTTATCCTTTATGCTGAGCAACTTAAACGTTTCAACCGGTTTTGTTTTGCCCTTGATATGCTGTGGCAAAAGCGGTTTTACGGTGATTATGTTTTCAAGATTTTTATAAACACTTTTACTGATAATAATATCACCGGAACCGGCGAGCTTGTTCAGGTGTGCGGCCAGGTTTACCGTGTCGCCAATTACGGTATATTCCATTTTATCCTGTGATCCGATATTGCCTGATACCACAACTCCGGTACTAATTCCAATACCTACAGATTGAAGGAGGCTGTTTCCATTGTTTTGTTTATTCATAAACTTCTTCTGCATGTCGTTCGCAGCCCTTACACCCCTTTCCACATGATCTTTGTGATAAACAGGGACCCCAAAAACTCCCAGAACTGCATCACCTATAAACTTATCCACATATCCGCCATGATCCAGTATTACTTGTGTGGCAATCTCAAAGTATTTATTTAGCTCCTTAACGATATCTTCAGGTTCTTTCGACTTTGAATATGATGTAAATCCTCTGATATCGGTAAATACGATAGTGGCTTCGTTCCTATGGCCTTTAAGCCAGGCGCTTTCAGGATCGGCCATGATCATTTCAAGAACTTCAGAACCGATATACTTGCCAAATGATTTCTGCATGAGAGAATTCTTCCAAAGTTCATCTCCCATTCGATTAAACGCGGTGGCCAGGTTTCCCAGTTCGTCATTCCTTGCCAGTATTATTTTGTGCTGATAATTTCCCGAACCGATTTCACCGGTTGCCAGAACCAGATTTGAAATGGGGTGGGAGAAATGGAATCCGAGCCATACCGCAACTACACTCCCGAACAGTATGATAAAAAA
Source organism: Deltaproteobacteria bacterium (assembly GCA_019309685.1). GTDB lineage: Bacteria > Desulfobacterota > Desulfobacteria > Desulfobacterales > JAABPS01 > JAABPS01. Next base: position 1,355 of record JAFDFT010000231.1, on the reverse strand, counting down.
TGTTATCGTGCCAAGTGTCCAACGGGCTTTGTGGATTAGTTTTTCGATAAAATCAATGGATACTCCAACATGGACTTGGCCCAGTTTCTTGCCTTTAAATAATACGGAACGGGTTAAATTCAAAACATGTTGGCCGGAATTTGAGTAGTAATTAAAGTAAGTAACGTCTTTTTCTTTTTTCACATCTTCCATATGTGTGAACTTTTCAAAGGGCTTGCCGATTTTATTGATATCACTATGTGCCTTTATGATCTGATTGTTATCAACGATGATCGCATAAAGAAGACCCTCAACAGATGTTGCATCCTTTATTAAAGTATTGAGCCTTAAGATATTGTCTTCTAGGAGGGGGACAGGAGAGTTGCTGCTAAAATAGTTCAGACTGACTTTGCCGATCTTGACGGTTTGCCGGTAAAGCCTTTCATTTTGCTGACTTAAAATGAAAAAGCTCATTACAAAAATAGTAGTAATGATAATGACCATGGTTGCAGCAAAAAACTGGAGCCATATTGGGATGCGGGGTGAAGGAAGACCTTCCACAAAATTCCCGCGCTTATCTTTAACAAGTCCTTTTATGTCATCTGCCAGCGTTTTAACCGAAATCTGATATCCAATATTTACTGCCTTGACCAGCTCTTCTTCCGACGCATAACCGAGTTCAACGATAATCTGCCCCAATCGAACGGTCTTGCCCAGGGTATAGAGTTTTTCTTTTTGGACCTTTAAGGCTTCCTGGAGTTGTTTTTCTGTAATAATACCTTTTCGTCTCAGGACATCGCCTATTGTCATTCGAAAATCATCAGGATGTTTTCCAAACAATTTCTTGATCTTGGAATGAATATATTTTGGTGTGGTTAATAGGTTCATGGATAAGATTTCGAGACTTGAAAGTCCAACAGTTTGACGATTAATACGCCTTTTTTATAAAAAATCTTCGAACCACTAAGTCTATCTAAATAGGGTCGATCTGTCAATAATAGAAAAGTGCTCTATCTGAACCCTTCAAAATTGATGAATTCGTAAAAAGTCATCTTTCACAGCCCGGCTTAGACACCTATATTTTAGGTGAAACTGCAGCTAATGAAAAACCCGCAGCATGAAATTTAAATTACAAACATAATTGTCTTGACAACTTAACTAATATTCGTCAGTATGTGTTAATGCTGAATTCAAAATCTCCTATTCCATTATACCGCCAACTGGCGGATATCCTGCTAGCAAAAATACGTTCGGGGGAATATACGTCCGGTTCAAGAATTCCGTCGGAAAACAGCCTTTCTACGAGTTATGGTATAGGTCGGCCCACTGCAAGGCAGGCTACTGATCTTTTGGTTAGTAAACGAATACTTGTCCGA
>JAFDFT010000230.1 GCA_019309685.1 Deltaproteobacteria bacterium | reverse complement strand
ATTTTTATGGACAGTAATACAGTTTAAATTTTATTTTTGTCATTGCGAGCGAAGCGAAGCAATCTCATCTAAAATGGGAGATTGCTTCGTCGCTGTACTCCTCGCAAAGACACGAAAAATAAGATCAATCTGTGTTAAATACAATTCTAAAGAACAGTATGTTTGGTGCCATACAATTAATGGAATATCATTTTTCCTCTATACCCTTTCACGGGTTCATCCAAAGCCGGGTCCTCTAGACCCGGATGTTTAATTCTTTATAAGCTTTAAGCATTTCACTTCAATCCCTGGTTAAATGAAAAGCGTCTAAAGCAAGGTTATCTCTTTTTGACAGAGCTTCCTTCTTTAGCAACGGTTCCAGAGATAAGAACAGCTTCTGAGCTGTCAGCGGTTACATCGGTTATTAACACTTCTCCTGTTTTACTGCCAGGTATGAAATATCGATGACCGCCGACACCTTCAATCACCTTTCTGTCATACACCGTAAGCTTGTTACCCGGGAGAAGACCGATTTTTGATCCGGATGATAGGATAATTCGATTGTTATCAATAGAGGTGACATAACCCTTCCATGGATATTTATGTAGCGTTTCACCGATTGTTTCACTCATATCAACAATCACATTCTGCATGGCATCATTTAATGCAGACAGATTAATCTCTTTTTTAGGACCCATTGGGTCGAAATCTAAGAAATCACCTTCATCAACTTTTTTTATATCTGATACACGGATAAATTTTTCATTGAGCAATTTTGTGCCGGTTTCTGTATCGTAGACTTCCACGTTAACCACCAGGCGAACGGCATCATACGTATTTTTGAAAACTCGCCCGCGTACTTCCCGCACGGGTCTTATATCCGTAAAAGATCCCGTTACAATTGCGCTAAGACCGAGTTGCCGACCCTTTTCAATAAGGGTAAAATTATCAATACGACCGGATACAAGTTTTGGCATCTGTCCAGCAGACTCTGGAAAATCTGCGTCATCTAATTCTAATAAAACAATATTCGAGCCAACTTCGTCGTAGATTGACTTGGCAAGGTCTTCATTAAACGTTCTCTCAAGGTTTGGATCGTAGAAGGCGGTTTTATTTTCGAAAAGGAAAATACCCACAAGATTTATCAATTTTCCGACTTTAACTTCATCATAATCGATGTCTAAGACTTCTCTGGTCTCATTAACAAGAGACTCCTTTGTCTCTTCTATTACGGATTCTTCAATGCCCAGATCAGAAACGATTAGAGAGTCCTCTGTCGGAGTTTCTTCTATATCGGCGAGTGATTTTTCTTCAGTATCATCAACCGTTGTCTCTTTAATTTCTTCATCACCGGATTCTTCTGCTACCGCTTCATCTTTAACGTCGTCTTCAACATCTTCGGTTTCTTCAGCAGGTGATTCGTCAGTTTTTTCATCAGGTGACAGCAGATCTTCTTCCAATTCCGCAACAGCGGCATCTAAATCGATATCTTCAGCCATATCATCTGGGGACGTTTCCGCGGTGCTGAGGGCTGCAGGCCTAATTGAATATAAATCCATGTAGCCGGAATATTCATTCGGGATGTAGGAGCCAGGTGTTTTTCTGAGCTTTCCGAAATATGTTGATTTTCCGAAACCGCCCAACCCGTAAAGGTTAACAAGGGCGGCAACCTTGTTATTATCTTCTTCTCTGGTGAAGCCAATATCCAGTGACCAGCATTGGGCCTCATAAAGTACTCCGAAACTCAATTGAACGCTTCTGTTGTCAAGAATATTTCGTTCGTATTCGTTGTATACTGAAAGGGCGTCCGTGATTCTTAAGGTAAGTTCCGTGTAAAAAGATTCGATGTTGTCACGATCATATCTGTATTCAACATAAAGTTCATCATTTCGTTTATCTTCTATACCTATCCCGATATTTCCCGTTAAAATTTCATTATCATATTGGCACCACTCGGTATCACCTTCCAGCCAAAAATAATTTATCGGTCTTATTTCAAGCTCTGCATATAAGGGAGAAAAAGGCCGCTGGTCTTTGCCATTTTCCCAGTTAACCTTTTTATCTTCTCTTTCTTCGTAAATATTGTAGCTTTGTTCCAGTTTAAAGCGGGTAAACTGATTGTAGGTGCTTTTTGAAAGTACTTCAGTGTCCGCGTCCGATTCATCCGTTTTTTCTGATTTGGATGTAAATAATTGCGTAATTGAATAGGTGACAACATTTTTCCCATCTACCCGATTAATAGAATCATTTAAAGGGACAAGATTGGTGTTTTCGTCTGATGTATTAAATAACGGATATTTGTTCTGATTCATGTAAGGGGTATAATCGTAAACAATTCGAGGCCTTATTGTATGTTTGATGCCTTTTAGATCAGCCCCATCGATATTATAAACGTTGTATATCTCAGAGGTTAGATCGAGCTTTACATCATAAATACCTCTGAATAATGATTTGTTTTTGCTTTGTTCTGATCCAGTGTTTTCATATTCATCAATGAACCAGCTCGTTCCCCGAAAGCCAACAGAAGGTTCAAATGTGAAATAATTGCCAAATTTATATGGCAGGTAAATTCTTGGATGTACATCTGTCCGGTGGCCCCTTGTTCCGTCTTCGCTGTAAATATAGGTATATTCTGAGTCAAGATCAAAATATAAAGGTGTATTAAAAACAGGCTGTTTTAAACCATCAAGCCCGATATAGGGAAGTCTTTGCAACGTAAAATCGTTGATCCAGCCTCGATTACGAAGAATGACGTTGTCATACCAACGGGCCTCAGTGTTCAAGCTGAAGTTTGTCCAGTATCGGCTAACATTAAGTTTGTTTACCCTGATTGGATCGTTAAAATCGTCTAATTCTCTGTTAAATATTTCATTGAAATACCGCTCTGTTTCATTGAATCCTGTGTATCCATTTTCAAATTCATGGAGATAATCCTGATCACTTACGACATCAATGTCGAGCTTAACCTGGAAATTATAAGGTAACGCGTGGTCATGTTTCATCCTGACCCAGTAGCGGTCTTTATTGTTTCTTCGAAAATTATCACCATCATATCCCCACTGATCGCTTGAATCAGGTGTGCCGTCGTCAACTCTACGATCTTTAAGGTAGTCAACCATCAAGGCCCCTTTTGATGTCTCGTCCAGGATGTAACGGTATTCAATCCCTACCTTTTCCCCTCTTTGATCCATGAAGTGTGAATAGAGTGTAAGATCGGAGCTTTCATCAATCGCCAGAAAAAGAGGCTGTATGTATTCAAAGCCTTTGCGATCTGACATGCCGAATTCAGGCGGCAGCAATCCGGTTTGGCGTTCACGTTTTACAGGAAAGATCAGAAACGGGCTGTAGAGAATCGGGATTTTCTTTGCCCGAAGCGCCGCGTGTTTAACAATGCCGTAGCCGCCTATCGTGACCTCCAGATCTCGCCCGGTTACCTCCCATGCCGGCACTTCACCGTCGCAGGTGGAGATACTGGCTTTTTCAATGGCATACGACTCTTTGCCGATTTTTTGTATCTTGTCACCTCGGATATAAAAATGTTTTTCTTTAATGAAAATAGTCCCTTCAGTGATTGTTCCGGTTTCTGAATCAAGGTTTATTTCCATACTGCTTCCAATCAGGATGTCTTCACCGACGATCATGATTACATTGCCTTCAGCGCGGGCTATCATGTTTTGGCTGTCAAACCGGACGAAATCAGCCGTAAGCTTTCTGTCCAATTTTGAAATAGTCACACGGCCTTTAGCAGAATATACACCTGTTTCCTGATCATAATTCAGCTCATCAGCGGCGATATTCCATGGTTTATCAGGGTCGTCATTTTTCAAGAACTTGTCGGTGGTTTGTGTGAAGGACACAGAAGGGATCAGGAATGTCATCAACAGGATAAAAAAGATATACGAAATATAATTCCGAATGGTAATGAAAGACAAGGATCTCTTTACATATTGAGCATTTACATTAGATTTAAGAGAATTAAAGTCGCTAGAAAATTTTTCCAATGGCATCATTGTATCCTAATTGAAGTTTAAATCGTACTTAGTATGTGTTTTTTTCGATTTCGCTTGAACCCAAATATTGACCACATCAACACAGTACATCTTTGATATGAATCCAGTTGAAGCTTTCCGTATAAACCCAATTCGACAAAAAAAGTCAAGATGTAGTTAAATAAAATACCTGCTTTTAAAAAAGATTTAATTATTGTATGAAAATTAAATATTTTTTAAGTTTCATCTCTTATATGCAGAATTCACGTTAACGACTGATACATATGATAGTATAACATTTTGATATAAACCGGGATCTTTGGTAAAATATGAATATATTATTAACAAATGACGATGGAATTTATGCGAAAGGGTTATGGGCCCTTTATGGCCAACTTAAAGACAGGCATGTCGTAACAGTTGTTGCTCCTGACCGGGAACGAAGCGCAGTAGGACATGGTATTACCCTGCACGAACCGCTTCATGCAGCCAAGGTCAATGTAAACGGTGGATGGATCGGGCACGCTGTGAACGGAACACCCGTTGACTGTATCAAGCTGGGTCTTGTGGAGATACTTGGTTCAAAACCTGACATCGTGATTTCCGGGATTAATCCGGGTGCTAATGTTGGTGTCAATATAAACTATTCCGGGACAGTCGCGGCCGCAAAAGAGGCTGCTTTATATGGAGTCCCTGCTATTGCTGGTTCGATACAGGGATATGAAATTGATGATTATGGGGATATTGCTTCCTTTATGGAGAAACTGGCCGAATATGTCTGTCAAAAAGGTTTGCCTTTTGGTACCATTTTAAACGTAAACTTTCCATGCGTAACAATGAGAGATTGCGCGGGTATTCGGATAAGCAGACAGGGGATAACACGTCTTTCAGAGAACTTTGAAAAAAGGCAGGATCCACGAAATCGTACATATTATTGGTACGGTAATGATTCAAAAAAGGTTGGCGATAATTCTGAAGTTGACACCGCGGCACTTGATGAGAAGTTTATATCCATCACACCGATTCAATGTGATAT
>JAFDFT010000229.1 GCA_019309685.1 Deltaproteobacteria bacterium | reverse complement strand
GAAAAGGCCATCAAAACAGAATCTACGGCCACACCCATAAAAATCGGCATGCCCTGCTCCCTGCATACTATCATGTCTTCATTAAAGAGTTGATTGCTCATCTGCTGCATAATTGTGAATTGGGCCACTGTTTTACGGCTAACCTTTTCGTAATGTTCGTCCCAAAAGCCATTCCATCCCAGTGCGGCAATTTTATCGTAGTCTTCCCTTTCAAACAACACTCTCTCGTCGACCTGGTACAGGTCATCTTCACCAAGGTGTTTTCCCGGTATCAGATTCCGAACCGGAGCGGAGCAATGCTTCCCGGGCAGCATAGGGTAGTAATAATTCGGCTTGCTTCCATAGTCATAACCATAATCCTTAAAACAACGTATAAGACAGTCCCGGGCCACATTGTGATCCGCCCAGGCTTCCGCCTGTGTTTTTCCATATAATCTGGGAGCCGCAGTCACCAGTATAGGAAAAACAGGGTGACGGTCAACCGGTTCAAGCGCTAACGCTGCTTTCATCCGCTCTTGCGCGGTCATGGTCTCATTTATCATTTTTTCACACCTCCTTCTCTCTAAAGATAAGCAAAGAATTAATACTATTTTGATACCTATTTGTGCGTTTCGTACTTACGCCCCCTGTTTAACTACTTTTCTGTTTAATCCTATGAAAAATTCGTGAGAATGAAATAACAGCAATATAGGTAATTCCCGCAATAATAATAATGGTGGGACCGCTCGACAGGTTCAACGAATAGCTCAACGCAAGTCCTGTCCAGTTAAATATCATACAGAAGATAACGGCCAGAACCATCATCTGCCACAGACGCCTGGAAAATTGCCCTGCAACAGCGGCGGGCAGCGTCAGTAACGCGATAACCATGACGATGCCAACCACACGGACCAGCAGAACAATGGTTAGCGAGGTCAGACACAAAAGAAGGATATAAAATGCCCCAGAGTACACTCCTCGCAAACCGGCAAATTCCTGGTCAAAGCAAACGGCTAGAAGTATGTTGTAAAAATATATAGAAACCGCTACAACCAGAACATCTAAAAATACGACCATCCACAGGTCCTTCATGGATATCAATAAGATATCACCAAACAAGTAGCTGGTGATATCAAAATATCCCGGTGTAAGATCCACAAAAATAAGACCGGCAGCCATTCCGACCGCCCACAAAGCGCCAATGACGGTGTCTTCCCGTTGCCTTGCATAAAGGCTCACCAGTCCGATAATTATTGCCGCCATGATTGCTGATATCACCGCACCGTACATTGGCTCAAACCAGGATATCCCGACTTCTTTCTGAATATATAACCCTGCGCCAATCCCGCCAAACACGCAGTGAGAAATTGCACCCGCAAGATAGCTGATTCTGCGCGTTACAACATACGTGCCAATGATGCCGAATGAAATACTCGAAAGCGTGGCAACATAGATTGCAATACGTAAAAACGCATTATCCGGATCAAAAAAAGCGTTTACAAACTCAATCATTTTCATGCCCTTCGGCGCTGCATCTGTGATCGTGACGGATCATACAGACTTCACCGCCATAAATATCCTTGATAATTTCTCCGCTCAATTCACTCGTAGGATGAACCACGACACAACGGTTTACACAAATAACGCTTTTCACCGACTGAGATACAAATCCGACATCATGTGTTGCTAACATGATGGTCATCCTTTTGTTTAATGATTTTAAAATCTCAAAAAGCGCTTCTTCAACTTCGGGGTCGATATTTGCGGTGGGTTCATCCAATAAGAGAAGATCCGGTTCGCAGCATAGAGCACGAGCGATCAGCACCCGCTGACGCTGACCACCTGACAAATCACTAAAAGATCGCTTAGCAAGGCCGGCCATGTTGACTTCTTCAAGGGATCTTTCGGCAATAAGCCGATCCTTTTTCGAATACCTGCCGCCGAGTGTGTAACCCAACCGTCCCATGAGAACTATTTCCATCACTGTTACCGGGAACTGAACATCAAATTGCGCGTGCTGAGGCATATATCCGATCCGACGCCTGGTCTTTTCCGGGGGCTTCCCGAACACCTGCAACTCTCCTGAATTCGGGTGAAGAAGACCAAGAAGTAATTTAAGCAATGTTGACTTTCCGCCGCCATTCGGTCCCACAATGCTTGCAAACTCTCCTTCTTTAATGGTCAGGTTTACATTTTCCAAAACCGTAGAACTGTTATAGGCAAAGAAGACATCTTTTAATACGACAACGTGTTGATTCATCTTCTCAAGTAAACTATTATTGCGCATAAACCACCCTCCTTAGGGTGTAATGTTGAACATTTTACTTTTCAAGTGACATTGCAATCTTATCCGCCATTGCTTCCATGTTTTTAAAATATTCCCGGGAAAGCGGATCTAGTGGGATGACCACACCATTGATCGCGCTTGCGATCTTTCTCGCCGCGTTCTGGTCAAATTGGGGCTGAACAAATACAACCTGAACCTTTTCTTTTTTGGCCTGTTTTATAAATCGTGAAAGATCTTTTCCTTTGGGCCTTTTGCCCTCGACTTCCACTGCCATCTGTTTTAAGCCGTACGCGTCAGCAAAATACCCAAAAGAAGGATGAAAAACAAAAAGTGTCCCGCCCTTTACAGGTGCAATTGATTGGTTAATCTTTTGATGCAGCGCCTCTAAATCTTCAATAAACGACTGGCAGTTTGCCTCGTATATTTGGCGCCCTTCAGGGTCAACGGATATCAGTGCATCACAAATGGTTCTTGCCTGTATTTTAACCAGCAAAGGACTCAGCCAAATGTGCGGATCATTACCGACATGTTCATGTTTAGAAGATTTAGTATCTTGCATGCCTGCTTCATCATCTTCATGCATACCCTTCATTTTTCGCAGAACAATCCCTTTTCGTGTATCAACAATCTGTATCTGCCCTGCGATATTTTTCACCCGCTTTATCAGTGATTCTTCAAATGGAACCCCGATCCTGAAAAATATCTTTGATTTCGAGAGCTTCGTTATTTGAATCGGTGTAGGCGCATAGGCCGATGGATTCTCTCCCGGCGACACCAGTGCATAAACGGATACCCTGTTACCTCCAATTCTTTTGACAAAGGTGATCTGTGGCGCAATACTGACAAACACTTGCATGGGTTTTTTTGAATGTGCTGAAATATCAATCGTACCGGAAAAGATCATTGAACTCAGTAAAATAACCACGAACAACATAACCGTAATTTTTTTCACTTGAATTTTGCAACATTGACCACGCATGGTTTATTTCCCGGACAAATTAAATGAATTGAAATTATGCATACCCATAAAACGAATAATTATCAATCATTTTTACCCCTTATATTTCATATCTGTGATTAACTTGTACTTCTTCCCGTAATGACCATTTCCGGCTGTACGCCAATAATACCAAAACCAACTCCTGTGAATTGCCCAATCGTTGATTCTTCATCCCTCCAAGGTACTGTTCAAGGCAGTTGGAAAGGTATTGTCATAAACAACTCGGATGTTAGCAGAAAATTTCGCAAGAGAATCTAACATTTGAATAAATAGCTGACGGATTCTGAATCAAGTTCAGTACAAGACCTGTGATTATGGAAGCATTTCTTTTAGTTTTGTCTCTTTAGAAATATCAAATCCTTTTATTTCTAAACATTGATCCAGCATTGCTTCTCCTTTGCTCAATGCCGCGGCAAAGGCCATACATGTGGAATATTCACATTTTTTGCAGTTTGTGCCTGGCAGGCATTTAAAGATATCTAACACAGGAATTGGTTTATACACTTCATAACTGGGATCAATCGTATGTTTTCGTTCATTCAAATCGTTCAGGTAATCAATAAGGTGCAGGATAAAACCCTCTGCCTGAGCCTTATCCTCAAACGGGAGGGCGCTTACTTTATTCGGATACAGCGACCATTTCACTCCTTCCAGTTCAAAAAGAATGCACGGGTGCTCAGCGTAATATGCCGATTTTTTAATATCAGCGTTGATGTATGGGAACAGCGAAGAAACATCCGCGTCCAGTTTAAAACCAGCAGTCCATATGGTAATACCCGGCATGCAATCAGGCGTACTAATTTCCAAATCTGAATATCCTTGAACCAGCATGATGGATCTCCTTTTTCATTATTTTTCAAAAGTCGTATATCTTTCTTGCCAGCGACTGTTTTATTGAATTTTAATTATACCCAATATTTTTCTTCCTGTCACCACCCCTTTATCCACTTCACAAATTCTCCGCCTTCCCGTTTCTCTGCTTTATCGTTATTGCTATTATTTTTAATCACTTGACTATTTTTAAACAACCCGGCATAAACGCCACATATAATTATACCGACTTAAGAGGATGCTGGAAGAAAAATGATAAAAAGAATCTTATTTTTATTTATGTGGCTACTTGTCATATCAAGCTCATCAACATTCGCATCCAGTGAAGGTACGCGTCATATTACGGGCAGCGGTATCAACCTTCACTTTATGAATGACAAGGTTTTTGGCACTGCAAACACATCACCGCTGTGGGCGATTTATAATTGCGGTACAGCCATAAAGGGTGAGATCGACATAAAGGGTACGTACCATTCATTTGATTTTGCATATCATAATAAAGGGGGTAAAATCATTACAGGCACTTTTGGACCGTTAAAAATGTCCATGGGGAAAATTAAAAAAACGAGTAAAGGAATTTTGTATCAAGTATTTGTGGATAACAAAAAACACGCATTCTCCATACAGTATGAAAAAGTTCAAAACGGTCATATGATAAATTCTATTATCCAGGGAAATTTTGATAAAAACAGACCGATCTTCCTAAAAACGAACGGCCAATTATGTCCCTTCGCCACCACGGGCATCATCATGATCACGCTTGGTGCCGCTTACTTAACAGGAAACTAACAAAGAAGAAGTACCATGGTAAGCAATTATAGTATCACAGCCAAGATATATGATCCTCTTCTCTATTTTTTTATCAAACCCATACGAATAGCTATACTCACTAAACTTTTAAATCATAAAGATAAAGTT
>JAFDFT010000228.1 GCA_019309685.1 Deltaproteobacteria bacterium | reverse complement strand
GCTTTTTGGAAGAGAATTTGTTGCCCAAGAAAAAGGAGGGGGCGCACATAAAAACATAAAAGAGGTGGGGTCAAACCTTGAAATGTGAATTTAAAAAGCAGTTTGTTCAAGATTCAATGTTTGACCACAATACCACTCTTATAACTCCAGGCATGATTAAACTCCGGTCAATGCATATGTTAATCTAAATAGATGGTATATGAGATGATGTAATTTTACTTTATTCTGGTTTATGGCAAACTGCTTCAATGTTATTGCCGTCAGGGTCAAAAACAAACGCTCCATAGTAATTTGGATGATAAACCTCCCTTATTCCGGGAGGGCCATTATCTTTTCCACCGGCTGCTATCGCTGCTTTATAAAATTCATCCACTTGGGCACGGCTCTCGGCAGCAAATGCAATATGCACTCGCATGGCTGGTTCATTACTGGGCCCAAACCAAAATAGAGTTGTATTGTTTTTACCAAATCCTACGGTATTGCCTTCTTCCCTAATGAGTTTAATCCCCAAGGGTTCTAAACATTTTATATAGAATGCTTTGCTTTTTTCAGAATCTGAAACTCCTAATCCAATGTGATCAATGATCATATTTTTTCCTTTTATTTCAGCTTTGACAGCTTAACGTGCTACATAAATAGTACTTCCCATTTGAATACCCGCTTTAGCCAGCAGTTTTGATGTAGCGCTTTTTACATCTTCCGCAATGTGGTAGAAGCACGGAACAAGTACCAGCGTAATGAAGGTCGCGAAAATCAAACCATAACCAAACGACAAGGCCAATGGCGCCACAAAATAGTCTTTTCCTGCAAGACCGTATATGGTGGGGAACAATCCCAGTACCGTTGTGCCTGAAGTCAGTATTACCGGTCGCAGGCGCAGCACACCCGCTTTGACAAGTGCGTCTTTTAATGGCAGCTGTTCATTTCTCATATAATTAATAAATTGAACAAGCACCAGCGTATTGCTGACAATGACCCCGGCCAAACTAAAAAGTCCCAATGTGCTCATAAATGAAAGCGGCTGTCCGTGTGTCCAAAGTGCAAGCATAACACCCACCAAAGAAAATGGGATTGCGCTCATTACCACAACAGGAATGATCAGCGAATTGAAATATACAGCCAGGATAATGTAGATAACAAGGATTGCGAATAGGAAAAGAACGCCCATCTCTCCCATCCGTTTTCCTGTTTCTTCTTGTTCACCGCCATAGGAAATGGAATATCCATTATAGTTGTTTTCGATATTTATAAACCTTTTGGCAAGCATCCGGTTGACTTCAAGGGATGTAATCACATCCGTGTCCACTTCCGCTTGTACTTGCACAATACGTTTAAAATTTAGTCGGTTAATTTGTGTATAGCCCGGCTGTTTATCCACATGTGTCACCCTGCCTAACGGAATAAGTCCTCCGGATCCATTTGAGATCATAACATCGTTCAGACTTTGCTTATTCATGCGGGCGTCTTCCGGAAAGCGGACCCGAATATCAATGTCCTCCTTTCCCTGTCTGACACTGGTGGCAATGGCGCCTTCAAAAGACGCGTTTAACGCTAGCGCGATATCCATAACAGAAACATCTGTGCGGGCGGCCATGACTTCATCAGGCATATAGCGGTATTCTTCCTTACCCTCCTCAAGATCAAATGCAATATCTGTTACACCCTTGATGGTTTTTAAATAATCCATATATTCAATCGAAATTTTCTTTAAGTTGTCAAAATCATTGCCTCTGATTTCAACATTCACCGGCTTTCCGATAGGCGGTCCTTTTTTTCTTTCCATAAATTCAAATTTTATCAGGCCGGACAAACTTCCAGCTTTTTGAGCAGATAAAATGTCACTTCTTAACTGCACAAGGATTTGAGGCGCGATTCTTTCACGGTTATCTTCGGGCGTTAGATAGATCATAATAGTAGATTTGTGCGTACCTTCACCTGGTTTGGGATCCAGCGCGCTGGATGTTTCTGAACCGACAGTGCAGTGCAAGGCACTCAACTCTATTTCAGGAAGTTTGAGAATAATTTTTTCCATCTTTTTTACTTCTCTGAGATTGGCCTGAAGGTTAGTTCCTTGAGGGAATTTTAATTTTATCTGAAGTTCTTCGGCGCCGCCGCCGGGAATAAATACAAACCCAATAAACTTTGCCAGAAATAATGCAAGGAAAAGAAGAACAATCAGAAAACCAAGGGTCAGGTATCGATGCCGAAGTGATTTAATGAGAAATTTTTGATATTTTCTTTGAACGCTTCCAAACCGGCCTTTTTCGAAATATTGATTTTCACCGCTGCCGCCGCCGGTAATTTTATTGCCGGAATTTTCTTTAGAAAATATATTGAGATACGTTGGCATAATAAACATAGCGATAAACCATGAAGCACACAGACACATCATTAAAACAATCGGTATTCCTTTGATAAATTTACCTACAATTCCGCTGATCATCAACAAGGGGGCAAATGCTGCACAGATACAGAGAAGGGTTATGGTAACGGGCCAGAAGACTTCAACAACTCCTTTTTCGATAGCGTTTGTTTTGGGCATACCCATTTGCATATATCGATGGCTATTTTCCGCAACAACGATACCAAAATCTACGATCATGCCAAGAACCATGATCATACCGAAAAGACTGATTACATTGAATGTGATATCTCCAATTTTCATGGCAAAAAAGGCGGCCATAAACGCAATAGGGATACTACATGTGACAATCGCAGAAATCCTGGGACCAAGGAGAAGCAGAAGAATAAATGCAAGAAGTAAAAACCCGGTAATGGCATTGGTTTGAACAGAGGAAAGCCGATCTCTTGTATAACGACTGGTGTCGTTAAAGGTTTTTATCATAACATTTTCAGAATTCGTAATTTTATAATCGGCCAATTCATTTTTAATCCTGTCAACGAGAACAATTTCATCCGCGCTTCGTTTTTTCCAAACCCTCAAAATGACACCCTTGTGGCCATTGAATCGCTCAAACACATCGGGTTCTTCAAAAGTATCCAAAACCCGGGCTACATCCTTTATCCGTGTAATAAAACCCGCGTCATTTGCCATAATAACGGTATTTTTTATTTCATCTGTATTTTGATATTGACCTTTTGTTCGGAGAATATATTCATTATCATTTATGCGAAGTGCGCCGCCGGGGAGATCAAGGTTTCTGTTTTTTAAGGTGTTTATAATGGTGTTCAAACCGATTCTGTATTTTCCTTGAGACTGAGGATTTACTTCTACAAGGAATTCTTTATCGTAATAGCCAAAATCTTCCACTTCTGCCACGCCGTCAATTTCATACAAAAAATCTTCCATCGCGTCAGCGGCTTCCCGTATTTCACGGTAAGGGACGCCAGGTATTTTTCCAAATAGGGCGATGTCAATGGCCATTGTTTTGTCAATTTTAATTTCTTCGACAAGGGGTGTTTCCGCCTTTTCCGGAAGGTTGTCGACCATGTCCACAGCGTCTTTTATGTCTTGAACAACCTGCTTTTTATCCCTGGCATTGTCTTCAATATATATAACGACAACAGATACATTTTCGATGTTGTAAGCTCTTACTTTATCGATACCATCCACTTCGCGAAGCTTTTTTTCAATAGGAATCGATACAAGTTGTTCGAGTTCGTCTGGCGATCCACCTGGGTAGAGTGTTTTTATTGATACCATATCAAAATTAACTTCCGGATAGGCTTCCCTGTTAGTCGATGTGGCCATAAAATATCCGGAAAGAAGAATTAAAAAAACCATTAGATTAATCAAAAGTTTCTGCTCAATTAAAAATTTTATAATTTTTGACACGGACTTCTCCTAAATTTTATTTTTCCCTGGGAAGATATTTATCTACATCAATGCTGTACTGATCAAATAAGGCGTTTTGGGCCAGATGAAACTTAAGAAGCGTAATATTATAATGAACCAGGGCTTCAAGCTCAGCATGCCGGCTTTCAATCATGGTGTCTAAACCATTTTTAACGACAGCAGAAGTAAATCTCCCTTTTTTAAGATTGTTCCTTAGTTTTCGATAATATATTTCAGACTGGTATCTTGCTTCATTTGTTTTTTGATAAAGATTAAAAAAAGTATTTATATGCTCAATGCTTGTTGAAACGTCATCTTTAACAAGTCTTTTATATTTTTCCACCTGAAGTTTTGCCTGCTCCAGTTGATACTTGGCATCTCTTTTGTTTGTTTTCTGAGCCGTATCATTGAGCGGATAGGTAAGGGTCAACCTGGCCTCCCATTCAGTATATTTTGTTGATGAAATATCGGAGTACGCGTCATTTGAGTTTTCTCTCTGTGCTGAGGATGAGGCGTTGACTTGCGCTGTCAGAGAAGGAAGCCCTTCATTTTTATAAATTTGAAGATTCATTTTCGCGTTTTGAAAGTTTAAAATAGCGTTATTATAATCTGCTCTGTTTTCATAAGCATACGTCATGGCTTGCGCGTTATCTATGTTTGGGAATTTATCCGAGAGTACAACCGTACCGGTGAGTTCAACTTCTTCGATATTTAACGTGCGGAGAAGTTTTTTTAATGAATCCGAAAATTGCTGTCTTGCATTCATTGTTTTGGACTCAGAAAGTGCTACCAATGTATTGTAATAGTTCAATTCAAATTCTTCGGAAATGCCGAGTTTAACATTTTCGGCCATAATAGAACGGAGTTGTATGGTTTCTTTTAGCTGTAACTCCGCGTTGTCAAGCGCGGACATATTGATAATGACGGTCCAATAATCAAGAACAGCTTCAATGACAAGGCCGGACAATTGAAAGAGCAGATATTCCCGATTCATCTGCGCCATGTTTTTGTTAATCTTTAAATATCTGCGGTCAATATAGCCAAATGAATTTTTAAACAATTCCTGCTGAAGACTGACAAATACCGACGGAGAGTAATATGCAGATTGGGGGGGCCAGTCAATTTCTGTTCGGAGGTGACCAATACCCGCGGAAATAGTGGTGCCGGTAGAAAACATTTTAGAAAGCGAAGATGACACGTCCCATGTTTTCTGCTCAATGCC
>JAFDFT010000227.1 GCA_019309685.1 Deltaproteobacteria bacterium | reverse complement strand
AGTACCAGGCCCAGCAAGCCCCATGCAAAATTCTGCAAGTAAGGTTTATCAAACATTATTCTATCAATCTCCTAATGTCAGGCGAATTATTTTTCAACCGTACTAAAATATGGTCAGCTTGCTCCTTGATTAAAAAATATACCTCTATACTTTTTCTGGTTACCTAAAACTATATATGTCTGGTCACTTCATAGCTGAGATAATGTTTTCTTTTGTTTATTACCTCAAATGAGCGTAAATAAAATGAAAGACTTTAATTAATCACATAGGGTTTAAGGGTATAGCTCGTTTTATTCATATTTTTGCATATCTTCGATAGAGGAGGTATAAATATCATTCTTTAATTTCATTTTATTTACCCTCCGGGAAAGCCGATGATACCCCATCCTCTGCGTTATCAAGGATTCGCAGTATATTATTACGGCTTCACCCTTGATGCTTTGTCGGAGCGAAGCGTAGATCCCGTCGCCGGGAAAGCTGGAGCACCCTCAACTTTCGCTCAATTGAGGTATTAGATATTTTTACCTGTCCAATTCGCTTATCATTGCCGCATCAGAACCAGCCTTTTGGCCGGCCAAATACGTTTTGATCATCTCCCTGGCAACGGGTGCCGCCGCGCTCGAACCGTGCTCACCATGTTCCACTAGAACGGATACAGCAATCAAGGGATTATCAGATGGCGCATAGGCTACGAACCATGCGTGTGGCCGGAAGCGGGACGTTATCTTTTTTTCATACTCTTTATCACCTTCCTTTCTTCCGATAATTTGAGCTGTCCCGGTTTTCCCGCACATTTCAATACCGTATATGCGCGAACCGCGGGCGGTGCCTCTTGTACCATTTACAACGTTCCACAACCCTCTTCTTACCAGCTCCATGGTCTTACTTGATGCGGGTATCCTTCCAATGACTTCGGTTTTCCCTTTTCGAATAAGTTTCCCGCTGGTTGTCCTAATCTCTTTGAAGGTCAGAGGCTTATATAACGCTCCACCATTAGCCACACCTGATGTCAGCAGCAGCATCTGCAACGGTGTAACGAGATTATAGCCCTGCCCGATGGCTATCGAAATTGTCTCCCCCCCCTGCCAGGGGATACCCGTACGCTGCTTCTTCCACGCCGCGGTTGGGATCAAACCGTCGCTTTCCCCTTCCAGCGCAATCCTGGTCGGCGATCCAAGACCGCAGGCCTTCGCATACCATGCAAGCCTGTCTACACCCAGCCGTTTTCCAACATTATAAAAAAATACATCACAAGACACTTCTATTGCTTTTACAACATTTACACGCCCATGCCCGCTCTTTTTCCAGCATCGAAACCTATGGTCGCCATAAATAAAATACCCCGGACAAAAAAACTCTTTTGATTCATCAATAATTTCCTCTTCCAGCCCGGCAATAGCTGTCACGATTTTATAGGTTGACGCCGGAGGGTACTCTCCTTGAATCGCCTTGTTCATCATTGGCCGCTGAGGATTTGATATCAGTTCATCCCATTTTTGACGTGATATGCCTCCCACAAAAGACCTCGGATCAAATGAGGGACTACTCACAAGCGCAAGGATATGACCCGTTTCCGGCTCCATGGCTATGGCTGCACCGGCTTTTCCTTCCAGTAATTCTTCAGCTTTTTGCTGAAGAACACTATCCAGTGTTAAATAGACATCTTGACCCTGCTTGGCACCAACGGTTTTTAAAATCCGGACGACCTGTCCTGAGACATTCACTTCCACCTGACGCCCGCCATTGTTCCCTCTAAGGAAACGATCCAGCGTTCTTTCCGCGCCAAACTTTCCTATAAGATCCCCTCTTTTGCACCCTTGATATTTTTTATTTTTAAGTTCATGGGGATTTATTTCTCCCAGATATCCAATAAAATGAGCCGCACTTTTCTTTTTAAGATAATGTCTCTGCGGTTTGACATCTACCATAATACCCGGAAGATCGAGCTTGTGCACCTCAACTGCAGCCAGCGCATTTCGTCCTATATCGCGCTTGAGCAAAATAGGCTGGTACGGCGAGCATTTTTCTTTCTTAATTGTCGCCATAAGTTCGGATTCAGGTATCCCTGTGTATACGGATAATTTCTGAATAACACGCTCAATCGGCTTTGCGTCATTTATGATGATACTCAGATCAAATGAAGGCCGATTGTCCACCAGCAGTTTACCATTCCGAT
The DNA here is from genome assembly GCA_019309685.1 of Deltaproteobacteria bacterium. Classification (GTDB taxonomy): domain Bacteria; phylum Desulfobacterota; class Desulfobacteria; order Desulfobacterales; family JAABPS01; genus JAABPS01. Next base: position 2,867 of record JAFDFT010000227.1, on the reverse strand, counting down.
CAAATATTTGCCCTCTTGGCGCATCAATGATTTGCAGCCGGATGCTGTTATTTTCGGAAAGCCGCCGGAATTCTCTTCCTTTGATAATCTGAAGGTAGAACAGCCGCGCAAAAAGCAACACAAACGCCATCAGCACCAAAAGCATGACACCCGTTAGCCGCTGTTTATACCATTCACTATCTACGGACTTTAAAAATTCCATTCCTTCTTACCGAAGACTATTATTTTTATTTCTTCTCCAATTTAGCTGGAGAAAAGGATTCTAAGATTCAAGGGTTCAAGGGTCTTTTTTTAATTATTTTATCGATGGCTTAAACATTCTTTCAATCTCTCTAATTTCATATTGATACCCCTTAAGTCAATATATCCAAGATGTTAAGATAACAGTCTCTCGCTCGTTAAGTCATAGGCAATTTTAAATAATTAATCCGGACGGGCCGGAACCGAACGGACGATTATTTAAACAGCGGATGTCGAATACTGAATATCGAATACCGAATCACGAAGGTTTCTTATAACTTTTTGGCCACTTTTGGCATAATATTCTTTGAACATTGTCTATCGTTTAAAGTATTCCTTCGATATTCGAAATTCAGTGTTCATTATTCGCTATTTTTCAATTAAATTTTTGCAATCGATAAAGACTATTCCTAAACGTTTAATTATTTAAAGGCCTTTAGCACTTCACTCGAATCCTGGAATCCTTGGCCCCTTGTTGAAAATCCCGTACTTTGAGCGGGGAATTCTTTTCGGATTATCAAATCTTTTGGAGATGGTCCTTATTCTTTTACTCCTGCTCTATTTTTAAAAAGCTGAAGGTAGTATTATAAAAAACAAGAAAAAAGGGACCTGTACATATTGCCCAGAAAATTTGCACCGCGATTACGCCCATTATGGAAGCTGAAAACTGAAATTCAGGATTCGCGATCATTATAGCCAAAAATAATATAAAATTATCGATCAATATACCAATGACGACAATTAATGGTAAAAGGACATAGTTCTCCAAATGTATCAACGTTGAAATCCATCTCATACTCACTGTTAACCATGCATATGTTGTTATATACACGCCAAAATAACTGCCTGAAAAACTATCCGCGATAACGCCTAATAAAATAGCAACCGGAATGCTTTCACGAACAGGGCGATATGCACCCAAATAAATAATAAAAGGAACGAGAAGGTCATAAAAACTGTTTGAATAGGGAAAATACGGAAGAATAACTGTCTGAAAAACAATCAGACACGAGCCGACGAAGATATGATACAAATACGTCATCGTCCGCTCATAAAATCATAATCAGGAGGATTTAAGATGACGAGGACTTCTTCTAAGTTATCGAAATCAACATATGGCGTCACTTTAATTTCCTGAAAGATACCGGAGGTACGCTTTACGACTTTTGAAACATAGCCGATACGCAGCCCTTTGGGAAAAACACCGTCCCATCCTGATGAAACAACTGTATCGCCCACCCGGATATCATGTTTTTGTAAAACATATTTTAAAACACATCTTCCGGTGGTTTCTCCTTTGACAATTCCGCGCGCCCTTGTTCGTTGAACAAAGGCATCAACCGCGCTGTTCTGATCGAAAATAAGTAAAACCTTCGCGTAATGGGAGGTCACCTCAGTAATATGCCCCGCAATCCCTTCAGGTATGATAACGGGCAACCCTTTTTTTAGTCCATCAGATTTGCCTTTATCAATAATAACGGCCTTAAACCAGGATGATGGATCTCTTCCCGTTACTTCCGCCGCAATCACCCGGCTTGATGTCCTCTTTTTGAACCGTAACAATTCGCGAAGCCGATAGTTGGCAAACTCCATCTCCTGCCACTGATTCCTATCCGCATCCGCATACCCCAACGCCTGTCTGAGTCTATCATTTTCTTTTGCAGTAGAAACGAGTGAAAAATAGTGATTCCAAATATTTTTCAAAAAACCGGCTCCAGTTCCAACCGCTTTTTGAAAAGGAGCGATAAAGACAATCGCAACCCGCCCGGGTCCGAAAGAGCCATAGCGGCTGCGCGAAAACGACAACAAAGATATGTTGACAACAATAAAAGCGATAACACTGCCAATGATTATCGTCTTTTTTGAAAACATAAACTCACTTATATCATAACTTTTTTGAGAAGTTCGGGATCATCAAGCGCCTTGCCGCAGCCAAGCGCTACTGTAGTCAATGGATCTTCCGTGGCAGTAACCGGAACACCTGTTTCTTCTTTGAGCAGCTTGTCCAGATTTTTAAGCATGGCTCCACCGCCGGTTATGACAATACCCTTATCAACAATATCTGAGGCCAGCTCAGGTGGTGTTTGTTCAAACGCTATTTTCAGCATTTCCACAATCGCATCGATTTGTTCTGAAATAGCAATCCGGATCTCTTCTGAATCAATGGATAGAACCTTTGGTGTTCCGGATGCGAGATCACGGCCTTTCACTTTTATTGTATCCAGGTTCTGAGGATCCGGATACGCGTCACCGATTTCTTTTTTGATGTTCTCTGCCGATGTTTCGCCAATCAGCAGATTATACTTTCGTTTAATATATTGAATGATGGCGGCATCCATTTTGTCGCCCGCTACCCGAATAGAATTGCTGTAGACGATTCCCGCAAGTGATATTACCGCAACTTCTGTTGTTCCGCCGCCAATGTCGACCACGATATTGCAGGTGGGTTCTGTAATCGGAAGATCCGCTCCGATTGCGGCGGCCATCGGTTCTTCAAGCATAAATACTTCTCTGGCACCGGCAGATTCAGCCGATTCCTTTACCGCTCGAATTTCAACAGGCGTAATTCCGGATGGTACCGCAATTACCACTCTCGGATTCACCAACATTCGCCGATTGTGCACTTT
>JAFDFT010000226.1 GCA_019309685.1 Deltaproteobacteria bacterium | reverse complement strand
GTTAATTTTCACGTTATTTTTACTTCTCGGCATTGACGCGCGTGAGCTTAAAGGAAATACAGTCCTATCTCCTGAAAAAAGACCCGATATTATCACCATTGATACCCTAAAAGAAATTGGAAAAACCGATAGACCCGCCGTTCTGTTCCCTCATGATCTTCACCAAAAGGTGATTGAAAAGAAAGGCAAGGATTGTCTCGCCTGCCATCAGGATACCGAAAGGGGGCTCTCCTTAAAATTTAAGCGGATGAAAGAGGCTGACAAGCAGGAGGTTATGGATATTTACCATACCAATTGTATTGGATGCCATAAAGAAAATAAAGCCGCCAATGAAAAAAGCGGGCCCATTGTTTGCGCTGAGTGTCACACCAGCAATCCGAAATACATAGCCGCACAACAACCCATTCGTTTTGACAAGTCTTTACACTTTCGTCATACCAAAGCACAGGAAAACAAATGCGAAAAGTGCCACCATGAGTACAACCCGCTGGCAAAAAGATTATTTTACGAAAAAGGAAAAGAAGGATCATGCCGCTACTGTCATAAAGAAACAACCGAAGAAAACAGAATATCCATGAGATTGGCATCTCACCAATCGTGTCTTGAATGTCACAGAAAAACACTTGCTCAAAAGAAAACCGCGGGCCCGATAATTTGCGGCGGATGCCATGATGTAAAAGAACAGGCGCTTATTAAGAAACTTGAAACTGTACCCCGGTACGACCGTAAACAGCCGGACATCACCCTTATTAAAGCCGGTGAAACAGATATTAAATCACGAATGAATCCTGTACCTTTCAATCATCTTGCGCATGAAAAATCTAATGCAACCTGCCGTGTATGTCATCACGAGGATCTTCAATCATGCGTCAAATGCCATACGCTTTCCGGCGCGAAAGAAGGAAAGGGGCTGAATCTGATGCAGGCTATGCATCAGGAAAATGCGGAGCAAAGCTGTATTGGATGTCATAATTTTAACAAAAAGGCGAAGGAATGCTCCGGTTGTCATTCCCGTATGCCGAAGAAAGCCGCAAAAGATACCACCTGTCAGAAATGCCATATGGATTCGCCCTTACAAAGGTTAAATCCAAAGGGAATTGGAGAGGAATCTTACGCAAGGATGCTTCTCCAGTCTCGCACAGCGGCAAAGGGGAGTTATAAAGAGTCAGAAATACCTGATAAAATAATTATCAAAGACATGGTCAATAAATATGAGGAAGTTAATTTCCCCCACCGTAAGATCGTAAAAGCATTAACTGCAGGTATTGATAAAAGTAAGCTGGCAACAGCTTTTCACAACGGGGGGAATACAGTTTGTCAGGGATGTCACCATAACAGCCCGTTGTCTAAGAAACCACCGCGATGCGGGAACTGCCATGGTCAACCATTTAATGAAAAGAATCCTTTTATACCTGGCAAAATGGGGGCGTATCATCGTCAGTGTATTGGTTGTCACATGGAAATGGGAATCAAAAAACCGACTGGATGTACTGAGTGTCATAAAGAAAGGAAAAACTAAGATACGTTGAGGTGTTTCATATGTCCATATCACGTAGAAATTTTTTGACTTGGATCGGTGCCGCGGGTATGGGTTCTGTTATCCCAAAGGCCGCAAAAGCTGCGACAAACAAACATTTCAAAGGTTACGAAAAAAGCCAGGGTGTATTGTTTGACTCCGTACTCTGCGTGGGTTGCCGCTCATGTGAAGCCGCCTGCAATAAAGTCAATGAACTGCCGATACCGGATCGTCCTTTTACAGATAAGGCTGTTTTGGACGAAACGCGCAGGCCAACATCAAAGGCGTACACAGTTGTTAACAAATATCCAAATCAAATAAGTAAAAAGGAAACGCTGTACAGAAAAATTCAATGCAACCATTGTCTTGAACCAGCCTGTGCATCCGTTTGTTTTGTAAAAGCGCTGAAAAAAACCAAAGAAGGACCGGTTGTCTATGATCCTTCGGTTTGTGTCGGCTGCAGGTATTGTATGATCGCTTGTCCCTTTGAAATACCATCGTATGAGTATGACAAAGTCTTCACTCCGCGAGTTATGAAATGCACAATGTGTTACCCGCGCATTATCGATGGCAAACTCCCTGGCTGCGTGGAAGCCTGCCCCACAGAAGCATTAACATACGGCAAGCGAACAGATCTTTTGTTTATTGCCCGCGAACGCCTTCGAAAGTTCCCCCACCGATATGTTCAGCATATCTATGGTGAAAATGAAATGGGCGGTACGAACTGGCTGCACCTTTCAGGTGTTCCGTTTAAACAAATCGGGATGCGGGAAGACCTCGGGATTACACCTGCACCACAATTTACATCAGGTGCACTCTCCGGCGTTCCAATTGTCGCGGGGCTTTGGCCTGTATTGCTCCTCGGCATTTACGCGATGAGCCAAAGAAAAGAAAAGATATTTAAAGAGGAAAAAGAAGAAGCCCTTGAGTTTGCGTTAAAAACGGCAAATAAAAAGGCAGAAGATAAACTTTCGGCCGCATTGACGGAAGCTGAAAAGACTAAAGAGGCGGCTGTCCAGTCAGCAGTTAAGAAAGCGCTGGAAGAGGCCGCCGGAAGTGAACCTAAGGAGGATTCCTGATGGCAGATGAGTCTGGTGCAAAACGCTCCCCCCTACTCACACCGTTTAATATGATTGCTGGAATTATCGTACTAATTGGATTGATAATTACTGCCATCCGCTTCACTGGCGGCCTGGCCGCGGTTACAAACCTTTCAGATAATAATCCCTGGGGGATATGGATCGGTTTTGACCTCCTTGTAGGAGTCGCTCTGGCAGCGGGAGGATATGTAACGTCTGCGGCGGTTTACCTCTTTGGCATGAAACGGTATCATTCAGCTGTTCGACCTGCCATACTTACCGGTTTTCTGGGGTACGCGCTGGTCGTTATCGCCCTGAATTATGATGTGGGCAGGTTCTGGCGATTGCCATACCCTTTTATCATGCAGCAAGGAACAACGTCCTTGCTTTTTGAAGTCGCTGCGTGTGTCGCATTGTATCTGACAGTTCTTTTTCTGGAATTTTCTCCAGCAGCGCTTGAATGGCTTGGACTAAAACGGCTTCGCAATCTCATCGTAAAGCTAACAATCCTGCTGACAATTTTTGGAGTCATTTTATCCACCCTGCATCAATCATCTCTGGGCGCTCTTTTCCTAATTGCTCCGTCAAAGCTGCACCCACTATGGTACTCTCCTTACCTGCCTGTTTATTTTTTTGTTACCAGCATTGTTGCAGGGCTGTCCATGGTCATTTTTGAAAGCACATTATCAGGCCGCTACTTCGGTGACAAGATGGATGATGTCCACAAGGAAGAGGCAAATCATGTCGCTCTTGGTTTCGGCAAAGCGGCCTCACTTGTTCTGGCAGGCTACTTTATCGTCAAAATGGTTGGTATATCAACAGCAAACACCTGGCACTATCTGAATAGCGGATACGGACTCTGGTTTCTTGTAGAAATGTTGGGCTTTGTTGCCTTGCCCTGTTTCCTTTATGCTATCGGAGTTCGCGATAAAAATGTAAAGCTTATTAAATGGACATCCGCATTAACAGTTTTTGGTATTATTCTGAACCGTTTGAACATAAGCCTGATCGCATTTAACTGGCATCTGCCGTCGAGTGAACGTTATTTTCCATCATTAATGGAAATAGGCATATCCGTATTTCTTGTCACTTTGGGGATACTCGCATTTCGGTTTATCGTAACACATATGCCAATATTTTATGAGCACCCGGATTACACAGATGCTCATTGACCTTAATTATTTAGGTAAAAGGAGGCTTGCATCCATATGGACGGGGCAATCAATACACTTCACGAGTTTATGCTGCACACCGAAAATATTACATATATTCTGGTAGTTATATCCCTGGTTGGAATAACGGCTTTTTGGCGCTTTTTAACAGACAGGGATGAAGAATAAATAGTATGGGCTTTTTAATCGATAGCTTTAAGTTCTCAGCAGATACGATGCATCTATTTCGAAGGAGCAACCCATGTATGAATTTGTAACTGGTCCAATGGCATGGATATCATTTTTAATATTTTTCATAGGACTTTTCGTTCGTTTTGTATTGTATGTTAAAGGATTGGACTGGAAAGCGGACAGGGTCACGTATAGAGTTAATACTATATACGGTATCAAGGGAGCTGTCAGATCAATTTTTTTCTGGTTGATTCCTTTTGGAACAAGGAGCTGGAGAAACAATATCGCCTTTACCATGGCGTTCTTTGTTTTTCATGCAGGATTGCTCATAACGCCTATTTTTCTCCAGGCTCATAACATTATTCTTAAGGAAAGGTGGGGAGTCAGCTTTTTCACCCTACCCGATGCCCTGGCTGACCTTATGACCATTGGTGTTATTTTATCTGCTGCATTTATCATTTTAAGACGGATCGCGCTTCCTGAAGTTAGAATTCTTACAAGCGTTTATGACTTTTTGATTCTAGCAATTGCTGTGGCGCCGTTTATCACCGGTTTCCTTGCTTACCATGAAGCACCTGCCTATAATTTCTGGTTGATTGCGCATATCCTTAGCGGAGAACTTATGCTGATTGCTATTCCTTTTACCAAATTATCGCATTTCTTACTTTTCTTTTTATCCAGAGCCCAGCTCGGAATGGATTTTGGAATAAAAAGAGGCGGTATGAAGGGAAAAGGTCTTACATGGTAATAACAACCCTATAAAAACAACTTTATTAAGGGATTTTGGATTATGCCTGAAGGTAAACTCTGTAATCGAAAATTAGTCGATAATAAAGAATTTCTTAATGCCTTGCTCTCAGACAAAGCAGGGCAGCAATATTATGAAGAAATGAATCAGCTGGATGTCGATACAACTAAGTTATGGACCACCATCCAGAAATCATTTAAATCACGCATGAAAACCTGGCTGGAAATCTGCGCCCATTGTGGTCTTTGTGCGGACAGTTGTTTTTTCTATCTCGCCAACAACAAAGATCCTAAACAGGTACCGTCCTATAAGATTCAATCGACACTTGGCGAAATAATTAAGCGTAAGGGAAAAGTTGACAACAGC
>JAFDFT010000225.1 GCA_019309685.1 Deltaproteobacteria bacterium | reverse complement strand
CTTTTCCTGAAGAAAATAATTATGATGAGACGCTTAAGCTCGACCCGGAGGTTCCTGAGGATCTATATTTTACAACTATTATTCAAGGGCACTTTGGGAACAAGAAAGTATCTTCCTGGAATGATCTAATTGATACCGCACATATGCTAGCGGTGGAAAGGGTTGAAACGTATGATGCCTTAAAAAAGATGTCGAATTCCGATATTGTCATGGGTTCGTATAATGAAAACGGCTTTCGGCCGATACCATCTATTGGGATATCCATTCAGGGTGACAGCCCGAACCAGGCATGGAAAAACGCTTTATATATTGCAAGGAAATTAAATACTTCTGTTGAAATATTATTTGAGTGGGAACGAAAATTTACTGCGGCACGTCCTGGCTCTAGGGGTGTTCTCTCATGGGCTCCATAGTAATCAGCAGTAACGTGTAAATCCTGTTTTTTGGGTAGTTGACTACTCGCCTTTATGTTCTGTAGCTTTATCTGCAAGTTTTTTAACCGAAGACATATATTCTGATAGACCCTGCGTGAAGATATCATTATGGTTGGCATTCGGTATTTTCAGTAGCTTTTTATCAATGGCCTGACACGCGTTATGGAGGGCTTTTCCTTCTGAAATGGGAATGATATGGTCGTGCTCCGCGTGGATAATCAAGGTGGGCTTATCAAATGATTTTATTTTATCAATATTCTGAAACCCTTGATTCTCATTAAACTGAAGAGACTCCAGGTTGATGCCCAGAAGCTTTAGTAGCGGGCCCGCATAAGCAAATCCGCTTTCAACAATAAGACCGGACACTTGATCCTTATAGCATGAGGCAAGTTCAATGGCGGATGCACTGCCCAGGGATCGGCCCATGATGATTAATGGACCGGAATACCCATTTGTATCGAGCCAGTTGGTTACATAGTCGAATATTAAATGGCAGTCCCGCATCATGGCCGTTACCGTGGGACTACCTGTAGATCGTCCATATCCTCTGTAATCAACTGGAAGAAAATTGAGCCTCATCTTGTTGTAAACAGGCCCCAGATCGTCGTAATCAGCAACGATTTCGCCATTACCGTGGAAAAAAAGAACATTGTGAAACGATTTCTTAGACATATGAAAACGCGCGCCTATTTCCACATCGTTTTCAACAGGAATCAGCAAGTCTTCAGCAGAGGAATTGTTGCCATAAAGTCCAACTTCCTGACGGGGGTGAAAAAGGAACATGAGTATTTCAGGCTGGTCCAAGGCTGAATAATCAATTGTGGAAATATCCTTCATAGCCGTTTTTTGAATAAAAGTTTCTTTAATGAATTAATATAAAGTTTAGTATAAAAATTGTACTGTTCACATTAAATATTTTTGGAGCATTACGAGCTTTACATGCTTTCTGTCAAGTTAAAACTTTATTTTTGGTGTTTCTTTTTCAGCTTCTGGGATGTCATAATATTCTGCACTTGACACACCCGCAAAAGAAGCAAAAAACCTGCCAAAAAGAGTTCTGATATAGGTATTCAGAAGTTGAATCGCTTCATTATACCTTTTGCGTTCAACAGCGATCCTGTTTTCAGTTCCCTCAAGGCTATCTTGCAGCTTAAGAAAGGATTGGTTTGCTTTCAGATCCGGATATGTTTCTCTTAGAAGCAAAAGTCTGGACAGGGCTCCTTCCAGACGGTTGGAAGCGTCAATTTGCCCTTTTACTGAATTTGATTGAAAATATTTGGTTCTGGCTTCGGCAATATTTTCAAACAGTTCTTTTTCATGCTTCGCATAACCCTTTACGGTTTCAACAAGGTTGGGGATAAGATCGTATCGTCGTTTTAACTGGTTTTCCACTTGAGCCCATTTCCCCTTGACATTTTCATCCATTGCAATAACTTTATTATATTCATTTACAAACCAACTAAATGAGAAAAAAACTATAGCTAAAATGATGCCTATTACAATAAGAAATATTTTTAGATTCTTAGACATGAATTCCTCCTGCTGAAATTCGTTTATTTATAGGATGAATAATACGCGAAACGTATAGTAAACACGATAAAACTTTTACAGAAAAGTTTAACGCTGTCAATAAGTCAATCACTCAAAAGCAAATAATATTTATTATGGGCATGACTTTTGATCAACGAACAAGTTATGTATAATGTCTGGATTTTGCATCAAAATCGATGAGAATCTTTTCCAATGAGTCCTCATAATAGTTCCAGCAAAATTCAGGTAAAAACACCTATGATAAGGAATAATGAAACATTAATATTACCAGCCACCGGACGCGCCGCCGCCGCCAAAACCGCCTCCTCCTCCACCCCCAAAACCGCCTCTGCCCCCGGACCATGATCCACCTCGACCGCCCATAGCAGAGAAGAGTAAAAATAACATAAATAGTTTCGGGTTTCTAATAAACAGTATCAATAAAAGAATGATAACTATAAAAGATATTATTTTACTTGCCAAACTGGGCGGTTTTCGTTGATGAACGGTTTGACCAGGTATTCGATAAGTCGGCATGCCTGATATTGTTATGCCCGCATCAGTGGCTATTTCATTAGTCATAGCAAGTGTGGCAGTGTATACACCTTTTGAGAACTCGCCTTTTTTAAAAAATGGTACCAGAAAATCTCTTCCAATGCTGCCAACTCGGCTATCGGGCAAAATGCCTTCAAGCCCGTAACCCACCTCGATTCTGTACTTTCTGTCTTTCATGGCAATTAAAAACAACACACCGTTATCTTTATCCTTCTGGCCCAATGCCCATTTACTGTGGGCAATGTTTATGGAAAATTCTTCAATAGACTCTCCTTCGAGGCTTTTTATGGTCAGAACAACCAGTTGGGCGGTTGTTTTCTGCTCGAGTTCTGCGAGAAAGGAATTGAGTTTTGATTCAGTGATGCTGTCAACGATGCCGGCCAGGTCCACAACATAATTGGGTGGCTTTTTAGGAATGGTATCGCTGTGCGAAGATGATGCGCTGGCCAGGTAAGCCAATACAGCAATGATACATAAAAATAACTTAAACGTCGATTTCATCAACAAGGTTTCCCAACTTTTCAATGGCAGAGTAATAATTTTCAAAAATAGCATTTACTTGATCAATGGACAGTTTTAATCTTTCTTTTTTATCTTTCAGCACATCCATAAACATATTTGTATTTATCCCCGTTAGTTCACCAAGTGATGATATGACGTCCGTATTGCTTTCTGGAGGATTTTGTCCAAGAAGATAAATAATACCCCTGAAAAGGGGGATATACCCTGAGAAAGAATTAATAAATCCCTGCGCGAGGATTTTGTTGTTACCTAATGACGCGATATAGCTTTGTCTTAGATCGATGAGTTTAACTTTCAGCTCTCTTTCACACTGGTGCCTGAGATCCGCCTTATTTATATCAATGGATTTAAATATGTCTTCACCAAAAACAGTGAGATGGATCAGTTTAATATTTAAAAATTCAATGGGAAAAACATCCAGCGATTTGGTGACGTATTCAGGAAACATAATCAGCGGAGCTGCGATTCTTTTTTTGCCAAATTTTTTACCCAGCGGCGCGAACCGCTTAAGAAACTTAAGATCCATTTCCTTGAGTGTTAAAATGGAATTGATATCTGAATACTTTCTATCAAAATCTTCTGTTAGAGCGCTTCCGGTGATTGTAATGGAATGGATTTTATCTTTAAAACTGGTTATCATTTGATCATAAAACGGCTCAAAAAGTTTTACAACTTCCTGCTTTAAGTTAACGTTTAGCATCTATGCCTCCATAAAGATCCATAAGTTATTATTTTTATTCCATGGATTCATCTTTGTCTTGTCTGTGGATTTCCCATTCAATATGATGGCTGTTTTTAACAGCATGGAAATCATATTCAGGGTAAATATAAATGAAATCAGCAAAATCTACATGATCTTTTTTCCATCGAAGTGTTTCTTTAATTTCGGCTTCACCCATTATTTCATTGAAAATATTGTAAAATAATAGAATTGCTTTTAACTCTTGGTCTTCTGTAAATGCATATGTTAATCTGGCACTGACTTTTGCCAGACATTCAGCATTGTTAGGATCTCCTTTTACAAACGGTTCATCACATTCAATTTTAGGCGGGTAGATTTTCATGTCCTCATAATCAATTCCAGCGGTAATGGGGCCATGGGTATAAAAGGCAAATGCCATGGAAAAACAAAAATAAGTTGATATAATGAATGCAAAAATGAAACGGCTTATTTTCATAGTTTGTCCCAATATGGGTTGCTATAAGAATTGAATCGAACTGAATTCTTTGAGACGGCAAATATAATTGAAATAGGTTAATGTGTCAAAGGAAAAGGAAATTATTTAAACTATCATTTCTCGCATAGCTTCGGTAAACAATAATTGGAAATTTGCTGAAAAAAAGAGCGGCCATTAAAGGCCGCCCCAGGAACAAAAATGAAAGCGTGGATGCTTTATGATGGAAAAGATCTGAAAAAACAGTTTGAAATATTAGACAGATTGAATGTATAAAGTTTCAAAATGGATTCTGAGCAATTTATTGTTCATAGGCATTGAACAATAAATTCAAAATCAAGCGAAAAATTATGGATGATATGATTTTGATGTACAAATAATGTGAAATGGTTTATAAGAAGCCTTTTACTTGGAAAGTTAAGTTTTTAAAATGAATAATCCCTATAAAGTCAGTTGCAAAAAGCTGATTTAAAATATTAGAAAAGAAGTAAACATGAAGTTACGCGTTGCTGTGTTTGATGAAAATGATACCAATCGTTATTGGTTATGGGAGGTGCTTGATGAGAGAGGGTACGAAGTTTTTACTTTTCCGGATCCTGGATTGTGCTTAAATAACGTACGCCCTGGCACAAAATGTGACAGAAATTGCGATTGTGTGGATGTGATTATCGCTGATTTAAAAATACCCAATATTTTTTCCCTGGGTGCGGTGGAGGACCAAATAAGAAATGGTTGCCAGTGTGAATATTTTGCACTGATGAACGGCGAGTGGTCAGGCGATGATATTGAATATGCTGATAAAGTAGGCTGCAGAGTTTTTGAAAAACCGATTACCAAAAAAATCATCGA
>JAFDFT010000224.1 GCA_019309685.1 Deltaproteobacteria bacterium | reverse complement strand
AGATGAAGCCATTATTAACTTGAAAAATACACTAAAGATTAATCCGAGTCACCCTATTTCTCATAGACTACTTGGGGTAATCGAGTATGAAAAAGGAAATTTTAAAAAAGCTAAATATCATTTTCGAATTGCGCTTAAGATAAATAATAATGATCCGTTAGCACGATATTATCTTTTACAACTTAATGGTTTGTTAAACAAAAAACAAACTCTTAAAAAATCTAAATAGAGATTTCTGAATAAGTGCTATTAGATTTGAAAAAGGAGCATATTGCTTTATGATTGTTGAAACTTTTTCAACAGGTGATGAAATACGCTCAGGAACGGTTATCGACACAAATGCCGCAAATATTGCTCAAACGATGGAAGAAGAGGGCATAGAAGTAGTTCGGCACAGCTGTGTAGGGGATAATATAAAAAGTATCGAATCTGTTTTGAGAGAGATCGGTAATCGTGCGGATGTAGGCATTGTCACCGGAGGGCTTGGGCCTACAAAGGATGATGTGACCTCTGAATCGGCTGCAAATGCGGCGGGTGTTAAAATTGTTGCAAATCCAGATGCCATGAAGTCTGTTGAGGACTTTTTTACATCCAGGAATCGTGACATAAGTGAATCCAATAGAAAGCAGGGCATGCTCCCGGAGGGATCCGAATGTATATATAATCCAGTAGGAACAGCGCCTGGTTTTCAAATGAAAATAGGAAAGTGCGTTTTCTTCTTTATACCTGGCGTTCCTTTTGAAATGGAAAAGATGCTCAAAGATTCTGTATTGCCTAAAATAAAAGATCTAAAAGGAATATCAAACAAAATACATATGGTAAGAACATTGGTAACGTTCGGGCTGCCAGAAGCCAGTGTGAATGAAAGAGTAAGCGGGTTGGATGCAAAATTTTCTGATTTAAAACTTGGCCTCAGGGCGAAATTTCCGGAAATACATGTAAAACTATACGCAAAGGGAGAAAATAAAAATAAAATAGACGAACAGATTGAAAGCGCGATTTCCTGGATAAAAGAAAAATTAGGCGACAGGATTCTTTCCACGAATAACCGTTCAATGGAGGAAGTTGTAGGTGAATTATTAAAAAACAGGAATGAGACCATCGCGCTGGCTGAAAGCTGTACCGGAGGATTGGTATCGCATTGGCTGACCAATGTTGCCGGCAGTTCACATTATTTTTTATATTCAGGTGTCGTTTATTCCAATAAAGCAAAAATAAATGTGCTGGGTGTATCTTCGGAAACCATTAATGCATATGGCGCGGTCCATGAAGAGACTGTTAAAGAAATGGCAAGTCGGGCCAGAGAGATATCCGGCGCAACGTACGGCCTTTCCACAAGCGGGATCGCAGGGCCTGACGGAGGAACTTATGAAAAACCGGTTGGCACTGTATGTATCGGCCTTGCTACTAAAAATGATGTAAAAGGATATCGATTTAATTTTACCTATGGTGGAAGAAGAGACATGAATAAAAGGATATTTGCCATGACGGCCCTTGAAATGCTTAGGATGGAGCTTCTTGAAATTCCAGATAAAGAGAGAGATTTAAGAAGAAGATAGCTTCATTTATAGATTGGAAAACAATCCTGTCTTTAACCATCGAGCTGCCTGATAGATAAAGTCTTTTTGATGTATTTCATTGCTCATGGCATGATCCCCTTTGTCCTGTATGATGAGTTTTTTGGGCGTCTTAACAGCTTGATAGATTTCACGCGCATGAGAAAGAGGAACGACGCTGTCGTGTTCACCATGAATGATCATGATATTGTTAATTGAGGATAATTTATTTGAGATGTCAAATATCAGCTTAATATCGTGAGTATTATTTGTAACCGGGGATACATCATTCGATTGTTCAAGAGGTACAGATAATTCTCTACTGCGTATGGGGGCTGCAAATGTAACTAGAGAATCGGCATGAATTGATTTAGCGGTTTCAATACTGACCGCTCCGCCTAAACTGCTTCCAAACAAACCAATTCGATCGTCTATGTCATTTCTCGACTGAACAGTTTTTATGGCATTCATCAGATCTTCACATCTAGCTTCAAAAGATGTATCTTTCGTATAATTGCCCTGACTTTTACCGCAGCCGCGATAGTCAAATCTAAAATAGGCAATGCTCAATTCATTGCATTGTTTCGCTAGTGCGATTTGCTTAGGTGAATTTTTATTTGCAAAAAGTCCATGGGAACCGATAACAATAGGAGGATTTGTTCTTATTGGCAAATGGAGTATTCCGTTTAAGGAAAAACCACTTGAAGAAAAAATAATTTCAACACATGTGGATTTAGCGTTTGAAGTTTTCATCATACTTATATAAAAAAAATATGAAATAAATTCAATATAACAAATGTGAAAGGAAATTTGTGTGACCGTTAAAAAGGGAGAAATAATAGAGCTGAACATAGATACTACAGCTTTTGGAGGAAAAGGATTTACAAAGATTGATGGAATGGCAGTGTTTGTGGAAGGTGCTATTCCTCATGATATTGTAATGGCTAAAATAACGAAGAAGAAAAAAAGCCACATGGAAGCACGTGTGATTGACATACTAAAACCATCTCCATTCCGGCAAGATCCCCCTTGTGAATACAGCGGATATTGCGGGGGATGTAAATGGCAATTTTTAAAATATGATCAGCAGCTGGAATATAAAAAACAGCATGTTATAGACGCATTGGGACATATCGGGCTTGTAAAAGATGTTATTGTTCATGATACGATTCAGTCCGATCAAGCATTCGGGTACAGAAATAAAATGGAATTTTCATGCTCGGATAAACGCTGGCTTTTGCCTGAAGAATTAGGGGATGAATATGTTGATAAAGGTTTTGCACTGGGGTTACATGTTCCTGGCACATTTGATAAAATCATTGATATCAACGCGTGCCTGCTTCAGCCGAATCTGGGCAATAGCATCCTTGCAGATGTAAGAGAGTATATGAAAAAATCAACTGAGCCGGTATATGGGCTCCGCAGTCACGCAGGATTTTGGCGTTATGTTGTATTAAGAAGTTCCGCGGCGTATGGTGAATGGATGGTAAACGTGGTTACGGCATCTGAAAATAAAGAGGAAATCAACACGTTCGCCGATATGCTGGTGGAAAAATATCCGCAAGTTGTTTCAATTGTAAATAATATAACATCACGAAAAGCCGGGATTGCTGTTGGAGAGTATGAAATCCTTCTTCATGGAAGATCTTTTATAAAGGATAAGATTGGAGATTATAATTTTGAAATATCGGCAAACTCATTTTTCCAGACAAATACAAGAGGGGCTGAACAATTATATGCTAAGGCACTTGAATACTGTGATTTTACAGGAGATGAAACGGTATTTGATTTGTATAGCGGGACAGGAGCCATCGCAATTTATCTTTCGAAACACGTGAAAGAAATTATTGGTATAGAGATAGTAGAAAGTGCTATTGCCGATGCAAAAAGAAATTGCCAAAATAATAATGTTGCCAATTGCAGCTTTGTGCTGGGGGATATTCAAAAATGTCTTTTGGATGTAGGTAAAGTTCCAGACGTATTAATCATTGATCCACCACGGTCAGGCATGCATAAAGATGTTGTCCGGCAAGTGGTTGAATTAGGTGCAAAGAAGGTTATTTATGTATCCTGCAATCCATCAACCATGGCAAGAGATATTAGTTTAATGAAGGAAGTATATGATATCAAGGAGGTACAGCCCATAGATATGTTTCCGCATACCTACCATATTGAAGCTGTATGCAGGCTTGAAAAAAAGTCGAATGGATATTAAGATAATCCATGATTCAAAACCAACAATAAAGGTAGATATAAAAAAATGAATTTGACGGATAAAGATTTTGAGGATCTAAAATATGCCAAGGCGATACTTGAGAACCCAAGCTTGGCTATTAGGATGCTGAATGTGCTGGGGATACCCTTTAGCAAGGGACTGATGGCTTTGCCGGAAAAGTGGTACGGTCATATACAGAAAATTACTGAAACAGCACTTCATACAGCTCTAGATGCCGCAATGGTCACCATGAGCGATAAGGTGGAAAAGAAATCCTCAGAAATATTGCATAAGGTCATTGTTGCTGCTTCCGGTGGAGCTGGTGGTTTATTTGGACTTCCTGCTTTGAGTATAGAACTTCCTATTTCAACAACAATTATGCTGAGATCCATTGCTGATATTGCCAGAAGTGAAGGAGAAAGTATCAATGATCTAGAAACAAAGCTGGCTTGCATTGAGGTATTTGCGTTTGGCGGTAGATCGCAAAGCGATGACGAATCAGAAGTAGGGTATTATGCCATGCGAGCAGCACTGACCAAAGCAATTTCGGATGCGGCAAAATATATAGCTGAAAAGGGTATTGCGGAAAAAGGTGCTCCAATTCTTGTCCGGCTGATAGCTATGATTGCTTCACGATTCGGCGTGGTTGTATCGGAGAAATTAGCTGCGTCAGCGATCCCCATTGTTGGTGCCGCAGGAGGTGTTGTGATCAATACAATCTTCATTGATCATTTCCAGGGCATGGCAAGGGGACATTTCATTATCAGGAGGCTTGAACGAATATATGGAAAGGAATGCATTGAGTTTGAATATAAAAATATAAATTAATTATTCCGAAGATTAAACGCTGGAAATGATTTATGTTTAATTATCGGTTGCTTAAATAGAATAAAAGTGAGAATAAAAAAGTATTAGAAAACATCTTATACAAAGATATTTTTCGGTTGTATTGAAGTATGTGAAAATTTATTAATTTAATGAAGAAATTTCTAACATATAAAATCCCCTCAATTTATTCAATTTCAATCCTTGGTGCCGTTGTAGTTATTTTAACTGGATATACTGCATTTAAAGCAGGTGAAATTCGTGGTCGCTATGAAGCCATTAACGAGAAAAAAGCTAATAAAGCTCAATTTAAAAAAAGACTTTATGGAGCTAGAAAAATTAATAACGATAAATTCAAGTCAAATCCCATTTTTAATACGATAGCTGATCATTATAAAATTACCGATGTTCAAGGTTTAATTTCTGTAAAAACGTCTAAAGATTTAGAGAATAAAAGAAAAGAACTCATTCA
>JAFDFT010000024.1 GCA_019309685.1 Deltaproteobacteria bacterium | reverse complement strand
GGGCCTGGTACTGTTACTATGTTTTATCGGACTTGCGACACTGTATAGCACTGTAACAGCAGGGGCCTTGGATCCGCACAAGGCATTATATTTTAAGCAGTTGACCTGGTTTTGCGCCGGATTGATATGCATGATAGCCTCCTTATCTTTCAATTACCGGATGTTGGATCAATGGGCGCCTGCTATTTATGGGATATGTGTTGTGTTGCTGGTTTTGGTTTTTTTATACGGAAAATATGCAGGCGGTTCAAGGCGCTGGTTACAGTTCGGCCCCATCACGCTTCAGCCGTCAGAGCTGGTAAAAATAGCACTTGTTATAAGCCTGGCCCGTTACTATTCAAGACTGGGAGGCGCAAGAGGTGTAACACTAAAAGAGCTTATCACCCCGCTATTATTGACAACGATTCCATTTTTATTGATCGTCAAACAGCCGGATTTGGGTACGGCGATGATTCTGGTATTGATTGCGGGTTCCATGACTATGTTTGTAAAGATTGAAAGGCGAACATTCATCTACATTATCGTTTCTTGTATTGTAACGGTTCCCCTTGTATGGTTTTTTTTGAAAGAATATCAAAAGCAGCGAATATTAACGTTTATCAATCCGGATCTTGACCCGCTTGGCGCGGGCTATCATATTATACAATCTAAGATCGCTATTGGTTCCGGGATGATTACGGGTAAAGGGTTTTTGAAAGGGACCCAAAATGCGCTCTCTTTCCTGCCTGAACAGCATACTGATTTTATTTTCTCAGTTCTGGCTGAGGAATTGGGTTTTTTGGGTTCAACCGTCCTTATTATTTGCTTTTTTGTGTTGATTGCCTGGGGGCTTAATATTGCGAACGGGTGCAGGGATACATTTGGAACAATCTTATCTGTTGGCATTACTTCAATGATATTTTGGGAGGCGTTCATTAATATCGGAATGGTAATGGGTCTTATGCCGGTTGTAGGGGCGCCTTTGCCGTTTATAAGTTATGGAGGGTCCTCAATCATGACCACAATGATCGGTGTAGGAGTGTTACTGAACATAAGTATGAGAAGAACAGGCTGAGGTAACCAGAAATAATCTGGCTATTTAAACTATATAGCGAACAAGCACCAATTTTATTTGGCTTTTTACTTAACCAGAAAAAAATAATAAAACAGTTGGAAGATTTCTGGCATAAGACCTATGGGCGCCATTCACTGGCCAACCGTTAAAAATATTCGGGAGGGGATATGGGAACGATGAAGAAAATTGATGCGATAACCACTTTTTTAGGACATGATGCGATAATAGACGGGACGATTGAATTTAAAGGTGTTATCAGGGTTGATGGAGAGATTACAGGGAAAGTTCAAAGCGACGATGGAACAATTATTGTTGGAGAAAAAGCTGTTATTAATGGTGATATAGCCGTTGGGAACGCTATTGTTACGGGTGAGGTGAATGGTAATATAGACGCGAAAAGCAGGGTTGAAATCTATTCTCCCGGCCGGGTGATGGGTGACATACAGGCGGCTGTCATATCAATAGATCCAGGAAGTTTTTTTAATGGAAAATGTATGATGACATCAAAAATGGCACCCCAAAAAAAGTCGGAATTTTTTCAGGATAAATCGATAGCGGTTGATGACTCCGAGGGAAAAGAAAAAAAATCAAAAAAGCTTTGACAATCCATTGTTGCTGGGGTATTAGACCGCCGAAGTTGCAGTAGCATGATTTTTGGATTTTTATTAAAATTTTGTTAAAAAATGAAGCTGGAGTTTCATACATGACACGTTTTGCCTTAAGATGGATATCCTATCCATTCGTTACGGTATTTTCGACATTTTTTTTGCTTATTATTAGTGGTGTGAATAGCGCCTCTGCTGCAGGCGGGATAAGCGTCTATCCGGATAAATCCCTTATTATTCAAATCGCGAATTTTGTTGTACTTATCTGGGCCTTAAATAAAGTTTTATATCGGCCCATACGAAATGTGCTGCATCAAAGAAAGGAAAAGATTACGGGTATGGAGCAGCGCATTGATGATTTTAATACGGATATTGAAGAGAAAGATGAAGCGTTTGAGGCTGGTATTAAAGACGCGAGAGTACAAGGGTTAAAGAAAAAAGAAGACCGAATCGCTGTGGCAACGGATGAAGAGAAAGCCATTATCGGAGAGATCAATAAAAAAACAAAAGAAGAGCTGGCAGAGAATCTTGATAAAATCGCAAAAGAAGCGGAAGAAGCCAGGAAATCACTGCAGAATGAAATCGATGATTTTGTAAAAGATATCGGGCAAAAGATTTTAGGGAGGGCTGTCTAGTGAGTCCTTCACATTCAAATGGTTTTAAGAAATACAGGAGACAAAATGTGATTGTTTTGCGGCGTGTATTTTCCAGAGCATTAATGATATGTATTATGATCATATTACTGGCCTGCTTTGAGGGTATCGCCAGCGATTCATCTGAAGAGGGGCATGGATCAAGTCCTTCCAAAGGGTGGGTTGCCACGGATACGTATCGGGTGATGAATTTTGCCGTGTTGGCCATAGCCCTCTTTGTGCTTTTGCGCAAACCGGTATCTCAGACGTTAAGCTCACGGATCAAAGGGATATCGGACAATCTCGACGAGTTGGAAGCCCTGAAGGGGGAGGCGGAAAAGCGGCTTGCCCAATGTAATAAAAAACTCAACACCCTGGATAAAGAGGCGGAAAAGATAATTTCAGAGTATATTAAACAGGGAAATGAGGCCAAGGATAAGATACTGAAAGAGGCGGAAGCAGCTTCAGAGAAGCTTGAAGCGCAAGCCCGTAAAAATATTGAGCATGAGTTTGAAAGGGCCCGATCAAAACTGGAAGCGGAAATATTTGAAAAAGCGATTGGTAAGGCTGAAGAACTTATTAGAAGCAAAATTACGGTTGAAGATCAGAACCTGCTGGTGAATGAGTACTTAGATAAGGTGGTGGAACAGTGAAGAATATGGTTATTGCGAGGCGCTATGCGAGAGCGCTTTTGCTCGTAGGCAAAGAAGACGGTAATGCTGAAACCTATAAAAAGGAACTGGATACAATTGCCGTTTTGGTTGAAAAAAATAAGGAGCTTGAACAGGCGATTATTAATCCACTTTACGATTCTGCGAAGAGAAAAAACGTTTTACAGAAAATAATTGAGAAGCTGGAAGTTTCGCAAGGCATGACATTTTTTCTCCTTTTACTGTTTGACAAAGGTAGAATCGGTTTTTTAAGCAGTATAAATGAATTTTATAAGCAGTTTGCTGATGAATTGAAAGGAATTGTGCGTGCCAGTCTTGTTTCGGCGGCTGAGCTTTCGTCTGACACGGTTGACAAAATTAGTTCAGCGTTGTCGAAGAGAACAGGGAAAGATATTATTTTGGAAGTACAGCAGGACCCCGCTCTAATTGGGGGAATCGTTACCAAGATAGGGGATTTGGTTCTTGATGGAAGTGTCAAGACACAATTACTCAATATGAGAGAATCTTTAAAAAGGGGTGAGAGTGTATAATGGAATTAAGAGCTGAGGAAATAAGTCAAATTATTAAAGGCCAGATTGCGGATTATGATAAAAAGGTCGAGTTAAGTGAAACCGGTACCGTACTGTCTGTTGGTGATGGAATCGCGAGGGTATATGGATTGGAGAAGGTAATGACCATGGAACTTGTTGAGTTCCCTGGAGGAGTTTTAGGCCTCGCGCTAAACCTTGAAGAGGACAATGTGGGTGTTGCCATTATGGGTGAGGATATCCATATTAAAGAGGGTGATATCGTAAAGCGGACAGGCCGGATTGCACAGGTACCCGTCGGAGAAGCAACACTGGGGCGTGTTCTGTCTGCAGTGGGTGAACCTCTGGATGGCAAGGGACCTGTAGATGCCAAGGAGTCCAGTCGCGTTGAAATGATGGCGCCGGGGGTTATCGCACGAAAGGGTGTTCATGAACCCTGTTATACAGGTTTAAAGGCTGTTGATGCCATGACACCTGTTGGACGGGGCCAGCGGGAACTGATTATCGGTGACCGCCAGATTGGGAAAACAGCCTGTGCCATCGATGCTATTCTCGCCCAGAAGGATACAGATATCTATTGTATCTATGTGGCATGCGGCCAGAAGAAATCAACGGTTGCCCAGGTGGTCGCTGTTTTAGAGAAGCATGGTGCAATGGACTACACCACCGTCATAGCTGCATGTGCGAGCGATCCTGCGACCTTGCAGTATATTGCTCCATATGCCGGGTGCGCTATGGGAGAGTATTTTCGAGACAATGGAAAACACGCCATGATCATCTATGATGATTTGTCAAAACAGGCGGTCGCATATCGGCAGGTATCGCTTCTGTTAAGGCGTCCACCAGGACGTGAAGCATATCCTGGAGATATTTTTTATAACCATTCCCGTCTTCTTGAGCGGGCATCCAAGCTAAACGATGAACTCGGCGCAGGTTCTTTAACGGCTTTGCCTATTATCGAAACCCAGGCAGGAGACATGTCTGCATATATACCGACAAATGTTATTTCCATTACAGACGGGCAGATTTACCTGGAACCCGGTCTTTTCTTTTCGGGTGTGCGTCCGGCCATTAATGTCGGTCTATCCGTATCTCGAGTCGGCGGTGCCGCCCAGGTGAAGGCCATGAAACAGGTTGCGGGAACGCTAAGGCTGGATATGGCCCAGTTCCGTGAACTTGAATCTTTTGCTGCTTTCGGATCAGATCTTGACGCAGCTACGCAACGGCAGCTCACACGAGGTGAGCGGCTGGTTGAGGTCCTTAAACAGCCCCAGTATCAACCGCTTCCCGTAGAAAAACAGGTGACAATTATTTACGCGGGTACCAAAGGATTTCTTGATAAATATCCGGCAAATGCAGTGATGAAATATGAAGCCGGCCTTTATCCGTTTATTGAAGAAAGATATCCAAAGATTTTTTCAGACATTGCTGAAAAACAAGAGATCACGGATGAGATTGATAAACTGCTTCAGGAAGCACTCAATGCTTATGACGAAGAGTTTAAAGATACCGTATAATTAATATAGAAAATAAAATCTTGAGAGGTATGTAACACCCTTTCAAGATTAATAAAGGCTTTATCTGTATGGCAACACTAAAAGAAGTCAAAACGAAAATCGGCGCTGTTAAAAAGACAAAGCAAATAACAAGAGCAATGAACATGGTGGCCACCTCACGGTTAAGGGGTGCGCAGACGATGATGGATAATTTCAGGCCCTACGCGGCAAAGTTTGCCGAGGTGCTTGGAAGCCTTGCCGAGAAGTCAGGGGGAGAGACAGCAAATCCCCTGATCGTGCCAAGGGAAGAAGTAAGAAAGATTCATATCGTGCTGTGTACATCTGACAGAGGGCTTTGTGCAGGGTTTAATGTAAATCTTATTGAAAAAGCAGAGTCTTTTGTAGATGAAAAAACCGGAGAAGATATCGAAATTTCATTTACGAATTTTGGGAAAAGAGGCAGGGATCGATGCCGTAAGAACGGATTTAACATTGAAAATGAACATATCGGCGTTGTGGGTACGCACATTGGATTTAATGTTGCCTCCCAATCCGGACAGCAGCTGGTTGAGGGATATCTGGATGGGACATATGACGAGGTGTATGTTATTTACGCGGAATTTGTCAGCATGGCCAGACAGACCCCCACCATAAAACAACTGCTCCCTATTCCTGCAATAACAACTTCAGACGAAGAGCCGGATGCGGACACGCCTTATATGGCGGAGCATATTTGCGAGCCATCCGCTGAAGAGCTGCTGGGCCATTTGCTTCCAAGAAGTGTTCACGTTCAGCTTTACAGCGCATTGCTTGAAACATCTACCAGTGAACATGCTGCCAGAATGACGGCAATGGACAATGCAAGCAAGGCGTGTGACGATATGCTTGAAGATTTGACGCTTATTTATAATAAAGCCCGGCAGGCGGCAATTACCGCTGAACTCATGGATATTGTCGGTGGGGCTGAGGCACTTAAAGGGTAGTTTTGGAAATATACTGCATACAGTTCTAGGAGGTCAATAAATGGGAGAAAATATAGGAAAAGTCGCGCAGGTAATGGGGCCCGTTGTCGACGTGGAATTTGAACAGGGAAAGCTTCCAACCATCTACACGGCGTTGACGCTTACAAATCCTGCAATTGATGATCAACAGGATAATTTGGTGGTAGAAGTTGCACAGCATCTTGGCGATAATGTTGTTCGAACCATTGCTATGGATGTTACGGACGGTCTTGTCAGAGGGATGCCGGTTAAAGATACAGAAAAACCGATAATGATGCCGGTTGGCGAAGCGGGTCTTGGTCGCGTATTGAACGTGGTTGGGAGGCCTGTTGATGGATTGGGGCCGGTCAGCCAGGATAAAATGATGCCCATTCATCGCGAAGCCCCGAAGTTTACGGAACAGGATACAACTGTTCGTGTTCTCGAAACAGGCGTCAAAGTTATAGACCTGCTTGTGCCTTTTCCTCGTGGAGGTAAGATGGGCATGTTTGGTGGTGCTGGCGTGGGCAAAACAGTTATCATGATGGAAATGGTTAACAATATCGCCATGCAGCATGGTGGTATATCCGTTTTTGCCGGTGTGGGAGAAAGAACCCGTGAAGGAAATGACCTTTACCACGAGATGAAGGATTCAGGTGTTCTTCCAAAAGCAGCACTGATATATGGACAGATGACAGAACCGCCAGGTGCCAGGGCGAGAGTGGCTTTATCCGCGCTGACAGCTGCAGAATATTTCCGGGATGAGGAAGGCCAGGACGTTCTTATTTTTATTGATAATATTTTCCGTTTTACTCAGGCAGGGTCTGAAGTTTCAGCGCTTCTGGGGCGTATGCCTTCTGCAGTTGGATATCAGCCAACGCTTGCGGTTGATCTGGGTGAACTTCAGGAAAGAATTACATCTACGGATAAGGGGTCTATTACAGCCGTTCAGTGTGTGTACGTGCCCGCGGATGACTTGACAGACCCGGCTCCGGCAACAACATTTGCCCATTTGGATGGCACGGTTGTTCTTTCACGAAAACTGGTGGAAAAGGGTATCTATCCTTCTGTGGACCCACTTGATTCTACATCAAGAATCCTTGACGCTGCCTATATTGGTGATGAACATTATCAGGTTGCACGCCAGGCGCAGCAGATCCTTCAGAAATACACGGAACTTCAAGATATTATCGCTATTTTGGGAATTGATGAGCTGTCTGATGAGGACAAGATAACTGTCGCCAGAGCAAGGAAGATCGAACGATTCTTATCTCAGCCTTTCCATGTGGCAGAAGTCTTTACCAATACACCGGGTGTTTATGTTAAGATAGAAGATACAGTACGGGGTTTCAAGGAGATCATTGAAGGTAAACATGATGATCTTCCGGAACAGGCATTTCTGATGGTTGGGACGGTCGAAGAAGCTATTGAGAAAGCGAAAAAGATGGCCAGCGAATAAAGGTTGTGAGGATTAGAGCATGGCAGAAAATATTTTACTAGAAGTAGTTACGCCTGAGCAATCTGTTGTGAAGGAAGAAGCACAGATTGTGATGGCGCCTGGCATACTGGGTGAGTTTGGTGTGCTTGATGGGCATACGCCCTTTATGACGACACTAAAACTCGGTACGATTAAATATACGGATGTAAACGGAGATGAACGATGCGTTTTTGTCAGCGGAGGATTTGCTGAGGCCCTCCCGGGCAAGGTGACTGTTCTGGCGGAATCAGCTGAGAGAAGATGCGATATTGATTTAGAGCGGGCTGAAGAGGCAATAGAACGTGCACAAAAGCGTTTATCTGATGAACAAAGGAAAGAAGAAGTCGATTTTACGAGGGCAAAGGCAGCTCTTGAAAGAGCGATTGAAAGAATAAAGCTTTCTGGTAGCAGTTCCGCCCAATAGTTTATAAAATATACACTTTTCCCTTAAAAAAGGGATGAATTGATAGCAAAAAAAGGGAGACCATAATGTATGGTTTCCCTTTTTTTGGCTTAAATGAACAAAAAAGCTATGTAAATATTAGCTGGAGATGGAAATTTTCGTGAAAAGTTTTTAAACACGTACCCCATATTTTTTGTTATCCTTTTAAGTGGTTTAAAAAACAATTAAAAGCTATTTACAAAAATATTTTAAACGTTTTTTCTATTGTGAATCAAGCCGAAATAAAATAAAATAAGATAGTTAAGATAAGTTAATAGGGAAAAAGTAATAAGATGTCATATGATAAAAATAATATAGCAGTTATTGTTCTTGCGGCGGGCTTAGGGACGCGTATGAAATCAAATAAAGCAAAGGTGTTACACGAACTCCTTGGAAAACCGATGATTATGTATGTAGCTGAAACCGCAGTTAAAATCGCTGGGAATAATGTTGTTATCGTGGTTGGTAACCAGGCAGATGCAGTGAAAAAGGCTGTATCTGATCATTTGAAAGTGTTTTTTTCTGTTCAGGAAGTACAGCTTGGAACGGGTCACGCAGTTCGATGTGCATTCCCGTGCTTGCCCGATCAGATTGAGCAGGTTGTTATCTTGAACGGCGATGTGCCTTTACTCACATCGAATACAGTTATTGACCTTTTAGAAGATCATTTATCCGAAAGGCGGCATATATCCGTTTTGGCGGTTGAAGTTGAAAATCCAAAAGGTTATGGTAGAATTATTTTTGATAAGAGTATGCATGTTGATGAAATCATAGAAGAATCCGATGCAAACGAGGAGCAAAAAGCGATCAAAACGATCAACACCGGCACTTATTGTGTTCAGAAAGAATATCTTTTTAATTCAGTAAAAAGAATTACGTCAAACAACGCCCAAAGCGAATTCTACCTTACTGATATTATTAAGATAGGGAATGAAGAAGGAAAAACGGTTGGTGTTCTTGTCGGAAAGGACCCTGAAGAATTTGTAGGCATCAATAACCCCCTTCAGCTCGTTTCTGCCGAAAAAATACTGAAAAACAGACTGGGGAATATGACTTGACTTTCATCGGTGTGAAAGCTTATATTATCTAAAGAATTATGGAGTGTAAGATTGGATAGTGAATTCATTTTGCGACAGTTTCAAGAGATCGAGGAGAAGGTTGGGAAAGTTATCGAGCTTTGCAAGTCGCAGGAGACAATTAATTTAGAACTTAGAAATCGAATTAAGATATTAGAGGAGGAGATTCAGGAAAAGGTCGAGGCGGAAAATAATTATGTCGCTGAGAAAGGCTTGATCCGGTCAAAGGTTGATAGTATTTTGGCCAAGCTGGAAGAAATTAAATAGTTATGGCCTGTAAAAAATTATTATGGAAAGGTAGTTTTTATACTCATTGGAACAGCTTGTAACAATAGAAATATTTGGGAGGCCTTATACATTTAAGGCTGAATCTGAAGCTACGAAAGCAAAAGAAGTTGTTGATTTTCTCAAGAGAGAAATAACAAAAGTTGAAACTCAACAATCAGGTAAATCACCAGGAATAACGAAGCTGGCAATTTTAATTTTAGCTGCATTGAATATAGCTAATGAAAATTTTGACTTAAAAATGAATCATTCAGAACTATTGGAACAAATATCTGAACGATCAACGAGGCTGATACGAAGGTTGGACGATTGTCTGCACTGAACAATGAGGTGATTCGCAAGCTGAGACAAGAGCACAAAAACGATTTTATTATTCCTTCCCATATAAGCGCTACTAGTCTGACAAAGATAGTTCTATTGGTATTCGACCGGGCAAAATACTTTCTTAAAGGCGTATGATAAAGAGATGTATCCCCCTGCCATGTTCGTGATTGGGAGATGTTTTTTGATCCAACGTAAATCAAATGGGAGCTATCCCTGGTTTTGGTGTGCAAGTTCTGCTTGAACAGAAAAGCCTGAAAAAACTAAATGGCGCCCCCTTTTTCAGCATGGTTCAAAAGCCTGCCAACACGGCATTGGGGCAGGGGGTAATCGACATCCGCTTATCAGCATCGCCTGTCTTGAATAATTCACGGGCCAGCCTAACTTACCATCGATCTTTTCTAGCATTATTTTCCTCCAAACGAAGTAGTAATTTATCCAGTTAGGGACTTCAGAAAAGTTGAAGGCAATAAGAGATGTATGCATTACCATTAATGTTAATCATGGAAATGATATCATTATTGTTTTAATTGGATTCAGATGGTTGACAAGAAAGGATTAAGCAATTTGAAATATCCCTTAGGAGAAAGGTAATGAATAATTATAGTTTATTAATAGGTATCATTAGCTTTATTGTAGGATTTGCCATCGCTTACTGGGTGAGCAGGAAAGTAATTTCTCAGAAAGCCAAAAGCGCTGAAATAGAAGCACAAAGAATTTTAAATGATGCCAACTACAAATCTGAAACCGTTTTAAAAGAAGCCGATCTAAAGGTTAAAGATAAGCTTTTTACGATGAAAAGTGATTTTGATGCTGAAACCCGCGAAACACGGGTGGAATTAAAATCAAAAGAAAGACGGTTGATGCAGAAAGAGGAAAATATTGATCGAAAATTTGATCAATATGAGAAAAGAGAAAAAGAGCTTTTTAAAAAAGAAAAAAATATTGCCCAGAGAGCAGAAGACGTTTTGTCCAGTGAAAAGGAGTATAATAGGCTTATCGAAGAGCAAAAAAAGCAGCTTGAAAAAATATCTGACTTGACCGCTGCCCAGGCAAAAGAACTGCTGATCAGGGCAATGGAAAATGAGGCCAGACATGAAGGTGCGAAGCTGATAAAGCGGATAGAAAACGAGACACATGAAGAGGCAGATAAGAGAGCTAAGAAGATTATGGCAACTGCTATACAGCGATACGCTGGCGACTATGTTGCTGAACGTACGGTGTCTGTGGTTCAATTGCCTGGCGACGAGATGAAGGGAAGAATTATCGGTAGAGAAGGCCGAAATATTCGAGCTCTGGAGGCTGCTACCGGCATTGACCTTATTATTGACGATACACCAGAAGCTGTTATTTTGTCCGGGTTTAATCCTGTTCGGAGGGAAATTGCTAGGATATCGTTGATGCGATTAATATCTGATGGAAGGATTCATCCGGCACGGATTGAAGAGGTCGTAAAGAAAGTGGAGCAGGAAGTTGATGCAACCATTAAAGAGGCCGGAGAGCAGGCGGCCTTTGAATTAGGCGTTCATGGTATTCATAACGAACTGATCAAGTATATTGGCCGGCTTAAATTTAGAACCAGTTACGCGCAGAATGTTTTACAGCACTCTGTTGAAGTTGGCTTTTTATGCGGGGTTATGGCTTCGGAACTGGGATTGAATTCTAAACTGGCAAGACGCATGGGGTTGCTGCATGATATTGGCAAAGCGATTGATCATGAGGTGGAAGGGCCGCATGCGATAATAGGCTCCAAGCTTGCTCAAAAAAATAACGAATCGGCAAATGTCGTGAATGCGATTGCGGCGCACCATGAAGATGTGCCGCCCAGTTCACCCTATGATTTATTGGTGCAGGCTGCAGACAGTCTTTCTGGGGCACGACCGGGTGCGCGTAAGGAATTGCTCGAAAACTATGTAAAACGCCTGGAAGATCTCGAGGGCATTGCAAACGCATTTAAAGGCGTTACAAACACATATGCAATCCAGGCGGGACGAGAGCTTAGGGTGATTGTAGAAAGTGGTACGATCACGGATGAAGATGCAACGCTGTTAAGCAGAGATGTTGCGAAAAAGATTGAAGAGTCGTTAACATTTCCTGGTCAGATCAAGGTAACGGTTATAAGAGAAACAAGGGCTGTAGAATACGCAAATAAATAATAAAAAAAATTTTCGGGCGTCCTATGCTGAAAAATTGTACTGTGTACGGTAAAGCCATTTCATCATGTTGCCAATGAAAGATAGATGTAAGCATGTTCCGATATTCACAATTTTAATGTATATTTTTCAAGTTTTAGGTTTTAGGTTTTAGGTGTCGAATTTAATGTTAAATGCGTATAGTCATTAGATAAGGAAAAATAATAAAAAGGGTACTGCCAAATTGAATTTAATCGATACACTTCAGGAACGCGGATTTGTGGAGAATACGACGCATGACAAAGAGATAAGGGATTGTCTTGATACGGGCATTGCCACAGGTTATATCGGGTTTGATCCCACAGCTTCCAGCCTTCATGTCGGTAATCTCGTCCAAATAATGTCATTGTCCCAGATGCAGAAGCACGGGCATCGGCCTATTGCTCTGGTTGGAGGTGGTACGGGCCTTGTTGGCGATCCGAGCGGTAAAACTGAAATGCGGAAATTGCTCACTGAAGAGGCAATTGAAGAAAATATGATGGGTATAAAGAAACAGCTTGCCCGTTTTCTCGACTTTAATGATGACAAGGCGCTGATGTTAAACAATGCGGATTGGCTAAAACAGCTTGAATATATTCCCTTTTTAAGGGATATAGGCAAGCATTTTAGTGTCAATCGTATGATAAAGGCAGACAGTTATAAAACACGAATTGATTCTGAAGAGGGCCTTAATTTCATTGAATTCAACTACATGATACTACAGGCATATGATTTTTTAAAGCTGTTTGAAGATCACCAGTGTATGGTGCAGATGGGTGGAAGCGACCAGTGGGGAAATATTGTTGCAGGGATTGAGCTGATACGCAGAAAGCATCAAAAGACCGCTTTTGGTATTATATCTCCTTTGATTACAACAAGCAGCGGGGCAAAAATGGGAAAGACCGCGCAAGGAGCGATATGGCTTGATCCTGAAAAAACGTCTCCATATGACTATTTCCAATACTGGATCAATACGGACGATAGAGACGTAGCGCGTTTTATGGCCCTTTTTACCTTTTTGCCTTTTGGAGAGGTTAAGGCTATTAAAAAGTTGGACGGTGCTGACCTGAATAGTGCGAAAACAGTTCTCGCGTTTGAAACTACACTTCTGGTTCATGGAAGAGATGAGGCGATGAAAGCCTACAATGCCGCTTCAAATATGTTCGGGAATAGGGTGGTACCTAAAAACATACTCCCGTCAAGCGAGATTCACCGGGAAGTATTTGATTTTGAGGACGCTTCAGTTCCAAGCTCAACGATTGCTATAGATACGCTAAAAAAAGGGATACCCGCGTTTAAGATATTTCAGTCTGCAGGGCTTGCGGATTCAGGGGGTGCATCCCGGCGGCTTATTGAACAAGGGGGGGCATACATTAATGGCAGGCGGGTTGAGGCGATTGATTATATGATTACAGATAAGGATATTGATAATATGGAAATATTATTAAGATCCGGGAAAAAGCGCTTCCACAAGCTGAAAGTCGAAGGAAAATAGACTGGTTAAATAATATTTTAAATTTATTTCATTTTCCCGATTATTTTTGTTGACAGATATAAAGGGTCAGTGTAGAAACCTGATTCCATTTTAAATAATACTTTCTAATTGGACTTGAAAAAGACTAATTAAAGATTATATTTACTCTAATATTTGGCGGAGCAAGACGTTTTTCATCTTAAATAATATTCAAAAAGATGAAAGAAACTTCTTGACAAGAAGCAATAAAACTAAATATAATACCAGCTTTCTTAACGTTAAAAGGCGTTAAGGTTGCCAATATTTTGGCAGCAGTTTGATCTTTGAAAACTAAATAGTGACAGCTTGTGAGTTAGGTCTCTTTTTCATTCTTCGGAATGAATTTGTTTGAACGATTTTATAATTGGAGAGTTTGATCCTGGCTCAGAATGAACGCTGGCGGCGTGCTTAACACATGCAAGTCGCACGAGAACGCTTTAGCTTGCTAGAGCTAGTAAAGTGGCGCACGGGTGAGTAACGCGTGGGTAATCTACCCCTGAATTTGGGATAACATTGCGAAAGCGATGCTAATACCGGATAATATCATAATAATTGCGGTTATTATGATCAAAGGTGGCCTCTATATATAAGCTACTGTTTGGGGATGAGCCCGCGTACCATTAGCTTGTTGGTAGGGTAATGGCCTACCAAGGCAACGATGGTTAGCTGGTCTGAGAGGATGATCAGCCACACTGGAACTGACACACGGTCCAGACT
>JAFDFT010000023.1 GCA_019309685.1 Deltaproteobacteria bacterium | reverse complement strand
AATCGTTATCCCGCGCTCTTTTTCTTCCGGCGCCTTGTCTATCTGATCAAACGGAACAAAGTCCGCCATCCCCTTGAGGCCCATATGTTTTGTTATGGCCGCCGTCAGGGTGGTTTTGCCATGATCAATATGCCCGATCGTTCCTACGTTTACGTGCGGCTTGGTCCTTTCAAATTTTTCCTTCGCCATCTTTATATCCCCCCTTTAAAGCAAACAAATTTTACGTCAATTTATTACCATCTAAAATGAGCAAAAGCCTTATTTGCCTCAGCCATTTTGTGTGTATCTTCTTTCTTCTTAATAGAAGTCCCTTTTTTATCAGAAGCGTCCAACAATTCTCCGGCAAGCTTGCCTGGCATGCTTTTTTCTGAACGACTCCGCGCGTGATTGATAATCCATCTGATCCCTAAAGCGGTCCTCCGAGATGGTCTTATTTCAGTTGGAACCTGATAGGTTGATCCGCCAACTCGTCTTGACTTTACTTCAATCATTGGCCTTACATTTTCAATCGCCTGTTCAAAAACCTTCAGGGGATCATCCTTGGTTTTTCCCTTGATAATATCAAACGCATTATACAACAATGATTCCGCGGTGCTCTTTTTCCCGTCTCGCATCATCGCATTAATAAATTTTGTTACAAGCCTGTTTTCGTATATGGGATCAGGCATCGTAATCCGCTGTGGAACTTCCCTTCTTCTTGGCATACACTACACCGTTTATTTACAATTTAAACCCGAAAAGATCTTTTACGATCTTATTAATTTCAATTAACCCAGATATCTATAACATGTTGATTACTTAGGCCGCTTCGTACCATATTTTGAACGGCCCTGTTTTCGATCTTCAACACCAAGTGTATCAAGCGTACCCCTTACAATATGATATCGTACACCTGGAAGGTCCTTTACACGCCCCCCCCGGACAAGAACAACAGAATGCTCCTGAAGATTATGCCCGATACCGGGAATATATGCCGTTACTTCAGCGCCTGAAGTCAGCCTGATTCTTGCAACTTTCCGAAGGGCTGAATTGGGCTTTTTAGGTGTTGAAGTATATACACGCGTGCACACCCCTCTTCTTTGTGGCGCCCCTTTCAATGCCGGTGTATTTGTTTTTTTAACAGACCGCTTTCGGCCTTTTCTAACTAGCTGATTTATTGTCGGCATACTCTTCCCCGCTTATTGATAAATCTGTTCACACATCGTGCACAAGGTAAATGACGACATATATGCGTGTAATAGATTAATGTCAAGCTTTTTATATAAAAAATACGTCTTCTTAAGCAATTTATTTTGTATCATTTCCACTTTTTATTGACCCCAAGCCCATTTGTTTAAAAGGGCTTTTGTAACACTTCCAAATGTAACAAAAAAGGTTAAGAAATTATTTAAAAAATCAAAAATAGAGGTCATTCCGAGCTTGGCCCAATCCCGATATCTCGATAGGATGGATGCCCCGTTCCCGCAGGAATAATTCGGCCCATAATCACGTTTTCTTTCAAGCCCCGTAAATAATCTTTTGTGCCTGCAATGCTGGCATCTGTCAGCACCTTGGTTGTTTCCTGGAATGAAGCAGCTGAAATAAAACTGTCCGTGCAAAGAGAGGCTTTGGTTATTCCAAGAATAAGCGGTTCCGCAACAGCCGGTTTACCCCCTTTTTCTATTACTGCATTATTAAGCTCTTCAAACTTCACCCTGTCTACATGTTCTTCATAAATACAATCTGTGTCACCCACGTCAACGACCTTTACACGCCTCATCATCTGCCTTACAATGACCTCTATGTGTTTGTCATTGATACGCACACCCTGCAGTCTATAAACCTCCTGAACTTCATCAACAAGATAACGCGCAAGTTCAATTTCCCCCTTAATATTCAAAATATCCTGAGGCACGGCTGAACCGCCAACAAGAGGATCTCCTGCTCGAATATAGTCCCCTTCGTAAACATTGATATGTTTTCCACGAGGGATCAGATATTCAATTTTCTCACCCACATCCACAGGCGTTACAGTTACTTTCTGTTTTCCCTTCTTGGTAGCCTTCGATATGGATACATAACCGTCGATTTCACTTAATACTGCCATTTCTTTGGGTTTTCGAACTTCAAAAAGCTCCGCAACTCGTGGAAGACCACCTGTAATATCCTTTGTTTTTGTTGTCGCTCTGGGGAGTTTCGCAATAATATCACCGGCTTTAACTGTATCATTTTCTTCCACCATCAAAATAGCATCAACCGGCAGAAAGTAACGCGCCCTTCCCTCCGATTCCGGGAGTTTTGCTGTTTGTCCTTCCTTATCTTTAATTGAAATTCTAGGACGCTCCTCACCGCTTTTTGATTCAATGATGGTGTGGCTCGATTTTCCTGTAACAGGATCAACTTTTTCCTGCATGGTTTTTCCCGCATCAATATCGCCAAACTTAATCGTTCCATCTATCTCTGTCAGTATCGGTGTCGTAAAAGGGTCCCATGTGGCGAGGAGATCCCCCTCTTTCACTTTGTCTCCGTCTTTAACTTTTAAATGTGCGCCATAAATAACCGGGAACCGTTCTCTTTCACGACCGGTATCACTGATGATTGCAAACTCCCCGCCTTTCCGGTTCATCACAATATACTGATCTTTAGCATGTTTTAACACTTTAAGATCATCGAACCGTATGGTTCCATCTACTCTTGCATTGATATCCGCCTGCTCAACACGTCGGCTTGCGGTTCCACCAATGTGAAATGTACGCATCGTCAACTGCGTACCCGGTTCACCAATCGATTGGGCCGCCATGATACCAACGGCCTGTCCAATTTCTACCAACTTCCCGTGTGAAAGATCTCTTCCGTAACATCCTGCACACACACCATGTTTTGATCTACACGTAAGAACAGACCTGATTTTTGCCTTTGTAATACCCGCGTCTTCAATTTTTTTAACCATGGATTCGTCAAGGTGCTCGCCCTGTTGTATAATAATTTCATCCGTAAACGGGTCATGTATATCTTCAATGGTAACACGTCCTAAAATACGCTCACCCAGACGCTGAATAATCTCACCGCCTTCCAGAAGAGGTTCCACTTCCACGCCCATTGTTGTGCCGCAATCTTCTTCCAAAATCATACAATCCTGAGCAACATCGGCAAGCCGTCTGGTTAGGTATCCTGAATTTGCCGTTTTTAATGCCGTATCTGCAAGCCCCTTTCTGGCGCCATGCGTAGAAATAAAATATTGAAGAACCGAAAGGCCTTCTCTGAAATTAGCGTTAATGGGTGTTTCAATAATTTCACCAGAGGGTTTTGCCATAAGACCGCGCATACCTGCAAGCTGACGCATCTGATCCTTGCTGCCCCTCGCACCGGAATCCGCCATCATATATATTGGGTTAAAGCTTTCACCCATCGAAGAAGAGCTTTTATCGGCCTTATTCGAATCAACAGTCAAACCTTTCTGCATGGCCTTCATCATCTCATCTGCAACTTCATCTGTTGCCTTTGTCCAGATATCTACGACTTTATTATATTTTTCCCCTTGCGTGATGAGCCCCTCAGTCCACTGTTTATTGATCTCTTCAACCTGTGTTTCCGCCTTCTTGAGAATATCTTCCTTTGCCGTTGGAATGATCATGGCGTCAATGGATATCGAAAGCCCTCCTTCTGTTGAATATCGATAGCCCATATCCTTTAACCTGTCCGAAAGAATGACCGTTGCTTTGGCGCCGAGATTTCTGTAAACAAAATCAACAAGATCACGAAGCATCTTTTTATCCATTAAATGGTTTACGACATCAAAAGGAACCGGTGAAGATTTATCCACCACCTCAAATATGTGATATGCATCTTCAATTCGAATTGGGGTGCTAACATCACCTTTTTGGAGAGAAAATACCTCATCCGCATCCGTTTCATCAATTTTGAATACTCTTGCGAACTCATCCTCCTTGAGCACACCAATAAAACCTTCATTCTCTTTGTCAGGACTTTGCGAATATTCTTCTACCAGATCCAAAAACTGCCTGCCTTTATCTATCTGAGCTAAAACGTTACTCGATGCTTCTTCTGACGACACCATGATATGACGAAATGTTATGATTGTGTCTTGAGGTATAATTTCCCAAAGAAGAATACGGCCGACTGTTGTCTCCATTCTTTTTTCATCAATTCGAACGATTATTTTTGCATGAAGGTCAACTGCTCTATCATCGTACGCGGCACGAACTTCTTCGGGTGATGAAAATATATGACCGTCTCCTTTTTTATTATCAACACCCCTTGTCATATAGTAGAGCCCCAGAACGATATCCTGGCTCGGAACAATAATTGGACTTCCATTGGCCGGTGAAAGGATATTATTGCTGGAAAGCATCAGCACCCTGGCCTCAATTTGAGACTCTATGGAAAGAGGCACGTGAACGGCCATCTGGTCACCGTCAAAATCCGCGTTAAAAGCAGTACAGACCAACGGGTGAAGCTGTAGGGCTTTTCCTTCAATCAGAATGGGCTCAAACGCCTGAATGCCCAGCCGGTGAAGGGTTGGTGCTCGATTTAAAAAGACAGGGTATTCTTTTACGACATCATCTAACGTATCCCATACTTCCGGTGTCTCTTTTTCCACCATTTTTTTCGCGCTTTTAACGGTTGATACAAGTCCCTTTTCTTCAAGGCGGAAGTAAACAAAAGGTTTAAAAAGCTCAAGGGCCATTATCTTTGGTAAGCCGCATTGGTGAAGTCTAAGCTCCGGTCCGACCGTAATAACGGTACGGCCTGAGTAATCAACTCTTTTCCCTAAAAGGTTCTGACGGAATCGTCCCTGCTTGCCTTTTAAAGTATCACTTAAAGACTTCAAAGGACGTTTGTTCGTACCCATAATAACCCGTCCATGACGACCATTATCAAAAAGAACATCAACAGATTCCTGAAGCATCCGTTTTTCATTACGAACAATAATATCCGGAGCTTTTAAATCCATCAGTCGCTTAAGACGGTTGTTTCTATTTATCACTCTTCGATACAGATCATTGAGATCAGATGTAGCGAATCTGCCTCCTTCAAGCGGAACCAGTGGTCTCAAGTCCGGTGGAAGGACAGGAATAGCATCCATGATCATCCATGCAGGATTAATACCTGAACGTCTGAATGCGTCGACAATTTTAAGCCGCTTCGACAGCTTCTGGCGCTTTGCCATGGAATTGGTTGAAAGAATATCTTCTCTCAATTCTTTGTATAATACATCAAGATCAATATTTTCCAGCATCACCTTAACTGCTTCAGCACCAATCCCGACTTCAAATGTTGCCCCAAAATTTTCAAGTGCCTCTTGGTATTTATCATCAGACAAAATCTGACCTATGCTCAGATCAGTATCCTTCGGGTCAAGAACAATATAGCTGTCAAAATAAAGCACTTTTTCAAGATTCTTGAGCGTAAAATCCAGCAAATTTCCGATTTTGCTGGGAAGGCTTTTTAAAAACCATATATGCGCACAGGGCGTCGCCAGTTCAATATGTGCCATTCTCTCCCTTCGGACCTTGGATTGAATGACTTCAACACCACACTTCTCACAAATGACGCCTCGATGCTTCATGCGTTTATATTTTCCACAATTACACTCGTAGTCTTTTGTTGGACCAAAAATTTTGGCGCAAAAAAGACCATCCCTTTCCGGTTTGAATGTTCGGTAATTAATGGTCTCAGGCTTCTTAATCTCACCATGAGACCATTTCCTTATCTGCTCTGAAGATGCCAGAGCAACCTTGACAGCAGAATACTTTTTGGGATCTGTTGGTTTAGCGAAGAAATCGTATAATGTTTCCAAATTTATCTCCTTAATTTTCTTCCAAGAGGGTGATATCTAAACCCAGGCTCTGTAATTCTTTTGTAAGAACCTTAAAAGATTCCGGTAAACCTGGTTCCAGCGTGTTTTGCCCCTTCACAATTTTTTCGTACATTCGGGTTCTTCCAGCCATATCATCAGATTTAACCGTTAAAAATTCTTGAAGAGCATACGCCGCTCCATAAGCTTCCATTGCCCATACTTCCATTTCTCCAAGACGTTGTCCGCCGAATTGGGCTTTCCCTCCCAGCGGCTGCTGGGTAACAAGTGAATAAGGCCCAATGGATCTGGCATGTATCTTATCGTCAACAAGATGATGGAGTTTCAGCATATACATAGTGCCCACTGTTATTTTTTCATCAAAGGGTTCTCCTGATCGACCATCGTATAATGTGGCCTGAGCGGTTGCCGAAAGATCAGCCTCGTTCAGAAGATTCTTTATCTCTTCCTCTTTTGCGCCATCAAAAACAGGCGTCATCATATGAACTCCGTTTTTATACTCATTGGCCAAATTCAATATCTCATCATCGTTTAAATGATCAATTTTAGTCCGTTCTGATGGAGAAGAAAAAATTCGTTTTAATTTTTCCTTTAAGAGCTTCGTTTTATTCTCTTTGAGCAGCATATTGACCTGATCCCCCAGTCCTTTCGCAGCATACCCCAGATGTATCTCAAGGATCTGCCCCACATTCATTCGAGACGGTACGCCTAATGGGTTTAGTACCATATCCACCGGTGTTCCGTCCTCGAAATAGGGCAAATCCTCCATGGGAAGAATCCTTGATACGACGCCTTTGTTCCCATGACGGCCGGCCATCTTATCACCAACCGAAAGTTTTCTCTTCATGGCAACATAGACCTTAACCATTTTAATAACACCTGGCGGGAGATCATCACCCTTTTCGTACTTACTTACTTGCTGTTCAAACGTTTCTCTGCAGACATCGCATTGTTCTCTGTATCGTCCAAGAATAAGATGAATTTGTTCGGTGCGCTTGGGTTCCTTTAATACGATGCCCTCAAGATCAGCTACAGGTATTTTATATAATAATTCTTTATCAATCTTTGCGCCTTGCTCAATAAGGACTTTATTTCCTTTTTTCAGCGTCGCGTAGCATTTTTGACCAACAAGCAATTGTTCAAGCTGTGATCTGACAACATCTTGTATAATAGAGAGTTCATCATCTCTGTTTTTTTCAAGGATTCCGATTTCCTCATCCTCGACTGAAAGCGCCCGCTCATCCTTTTTTATTCCTCGCCTTGAAAATATTTTTGCATCGATAACAATCCCCTCAACGCCGGGAGGCACCCTTAAGGATGTATCTTTAACATCACCCGCCTTTTCTCCAAAAATAGCGCGCAAGAGCTTTTCTTCAGGTGAAAGCTGCGTCTCACCCTTAGGCGTAATCCGCCCAACAAGAATATCGCTCTGGCCCACCTCCGCGCCAAGCATGATGATACCGCTTTCGTCAAGATCCTTTAAAGCTTCATCTCCAACATTGGGGATGTCGCGGGTAATTTCTTCTTTCCCAAGCTTAGTATCTCTTGATACAATTTCAAATTCCTCAATATGTACTGAGGTATAAACACCATCTCGAACAAGCCTTTCACTGACCAGAATCGAATCCTCGAAGTTATATCCCCCCCACGGCATAAAGGCTACAGTCACATTCTTTCCAAGAGCCAGTTCTCCTTTATCTGTGGCGGGACCATCTGCGATAATCTCTCCTGCTTTGACTTCCTGCCCCATCTTGACAATTGGTCGATGATTAAAACATGTGTTCTGGTTTGAACGTATAAACTTTGAAAGATTGTAAATCGTCACATCTTTTTGCGAGGGATCACTCTTTCCATCCCGCTTATTTGACGGATCATGTTTCAATACAATTCTTGATGCATCTACATTCACTACAGTTCCATCTTTAGGCGTAACAATGGTAACGCCTGAATCTTTTGCCACAACGCCTTCGATACCCGTACCAACAAGAGGCGCTTCATTAGAAATAAGCGGAACTGCCTGGCGCTGCATATTTGAGCCCATCAGCGCCCTGTTTGCATCATCATTTTCCAGAAACGGAATCAATGAAGCAGATACACTTACAAGCTGATTCGGCGAAACATCCATCAATTCGATATTTTCCCGTTTCACCATCATAAATTCGCCCGCCACACGTGATGTGACAAGCGGATTAACATAGTGTCCTTTTTTATCAAGGGGCGCATTCGCCTGTGCGATTGGAAACTCCTTTTCTTCAAACGCACTCAGATATTTTATGTCCTTTAAAACCGTCGAATTATCGACCACACTATAAGGCGTTTCAACGAAACCAAAATCATTCACCCTCGCATACGTGCTCAATGAAACGATAAGGCCAATGTTTGGGCCTTCCGGTGTTTCAATAGGGCATATTCTCCCATAATGGGACGGATGCACATCTCGCACTTCAAAGCCTGCACGTTCGCGGGTAAGTCCGCCAGGCCCCAAAGCACTGAGCCGCCGTTTATGCGTTGTCTCCGAAAGTGGATTGGTTTGATCCAGAAACTGTGATAACTGGCTGGTCCCAAAAAATTCCTTAACAACAGCAGCGACCGGTTTCGGATTAACCAGATCATGCGGCATCAACGCGTCAACTTCCTGCAAACTCATTCTTTCTTTAATCGCACGCTCCATCCGAACCAGTCCTATCCGATACTGGTTTTCCAGAAGCTCACCTACAGCCCGCACTCTTCGATTGCCTAGATGGTCAATATCATCAACCGTACCTTGTGTATCTTTAAGCTCAATCAGTGTTTTTGCTGTAAGGAGAATATCTTCTTTTCTAAGAATTTTTAAGTCAATTGGCGCATCAATACCCAATCGGTGATTTATCTTCAACCTCCCCACTCTCGAAAGATCATAATACGTAGATTTTGAAAAAAGGTTGTCAATAAAATCCTGAGCAACTTCAGGTGTCGCCGGATTTCCCGGGCGAAGCCGTCTGTATATCTCGATAAGCGCTTCTTCCCGTGTCTCAACTTTATCCAGCAAAAGCGTGTTCACTAACGTGTTGCTGCTGTTAACACCGTCAATATAAAGCAATTCAAATTCATTTATCCCCGCATCAGTCAATAGGGTCAGTGTTTCTTCATCAATGGTCTCAGCTGCTCTAACGACCACTTCTCCAGTTTTTGGATGAAACAGAGGCTTTGCAACAGTTTTATCGATAAGATCTTCCTGGCTTATCGGGATCATTTCGGTCTTGGCGGACTCGAGCTTTTGAATCGCCTTCTTGGTAAATATGCGGCCTTTTTTGATAATATATTCGTTTGACTTCGTATCTTTAATATCTTTGCTTGAGCGTTGACCTTTGAGAAGCTCCGGATTGAACTCTTTAAAAATCCGCTTTCCGCTGATCGTAATCTTTTCGGTCTGGTAAAAATAAGTAAGCAGATCATCTATGGAAAATCCAAAGGCCTTTAACAGAATCGTAATGGGGAATTTTCTCCGCCGATCAATTCTGATGTAAATAATACCTTTGGGATCAACCTCCATATCTATCCATGAACCACGTACAGGAATGATTCTGGAACTATAGATAATTTTCCCGCTGGAATGTGTTTTTCCTTTATCATGATCAAAAAATACACCCGATGAACGGTGAAGCTGGCTGACAACCACACGTTCGGTTCCATTAATAATGAACGTTCCCTTTTCAGTCATCAAGGGAATGGCACCAAAATAAATTTCCTGCTCTTTTATGTCGCGGATATTCGAGATCCCCGTTTCCTTATCTATATCATACACCACCAATCGAACCGTTATCCGAATGGGTATCTCATATGTCATCCCTCTTTGCACGCACTCAGCAACATTGTGCTTAATCTCTCCAAATCTATAAGATACGAACTCAAGGGATGCACTCCCGGTAAAATCTTTAATGGGAAAGACAGATTTAAATACCGCTTGCAGGCCGGAGTCCTCCCTTTTTTCCGGGGGAACATCCATTTGCAGAAAACGGTTAAATGATTCCCGCTGAACAGCAATCAAATCCGGGATATCCACTATTTTTTCGATCTTACCAAAATTTTTTCTTAAACGTTTTATCGCCAAAGGCTTCTCTGACATGGTGTCTCCATAAAAGTTTTGGAACCTGGAATCAGATAAAAATGGCATCACTTACATATCTGATTCCACTGTTCCGTCCATGCGTCAATAAATGTTTAAACATATTGTTGTTGAATTTTACCCTTTATTTTAATTCAACTTGAGCGCCAGCCTCTTCGAGCTGCGCTTTAACTTTTTCCGCCTCATCTTTCGCAATACCTTCCTTTATGGGCTTGGGTGCTTCATCAACCAGTGCTTTTGCATCTTTCAATCCCAAACCGGTAATTGCTCTTACCTCTTTGATAACCTGTATTTTCTTATCGCCAACGGCAGTCAGGACCACATCGAACTCACTTTTTTCTTCCGCCTGGGCACCTCCGCCCGCATCAGCAACTGCTGCGGCCGCAACCGCAACGGGCGCTGCTGCAGAAACACCAAATTTATCCTCCATCTCTTTTATCATCTCAGACAGTTCCAATACAGACATGCCAGCAATAAATTCAATGACATCTTCTTTGGTAATTTTTGAAGTGCTTGCCTTTGCCGCTTTTGGCTTCTCTTTGGCGACTTTTTTTTCTGTTTCCTTTTCTTCAGCTTTATCAGCAGTTTCTTCTTTTTTATCTTTATCTTCAGTATCTTGTGCCATTTGGTTCTCCTCCGATAATTCCAAATTATATTTTTTACTTTTTAGTTGGATTCAATAAATACATTTTAAATTAATTAAGCAGCTTCTTTTTGGTCCTTCACCGCAACCAGCACATTGAGCAACCTTTTCGGTAGATCATTCATCGCTCTGACAAACGCAGTGGGAACGGCATTCATTACAGAAAGAAGCTGTCCTAACAGAACCTCGCGTGAAGGCAAAAATGAAAGCGCCTTTATTGCGGCAGCGTCGAGGACTTTTCCATCCATGACACCGGCTTTGATCTCAAGACGATCATTATCTTCTGCGAATTTTGTCAGCACCTTTGCAGGAGAAACCGGATCATCATAACTCAAAGCTACCGCGCTGGGCCCTTTAAAATAATCCTGAATTAATATGGCATCCGTTTCCTGTGACGCTCTTATCAGCAAAGAGTTCTTTACAACCATAAATTCAATCTCAAACTCTCTGAGCTTTTTGCGAAGATCATTGATCATCGCAACGTCGAGGCCTTTGTAGTCTGTAACGATGACTACCTTTGACTTGGACAGTTTTTCGTGCAGATCTTTTGTAATCTGCTTCTTTTCATCTAACTTCAAAACGTACTATCACCTCCTTTCATAACTGGTAAAAACCGGAGGTAATTTGAAAACAGTAACATCAAATTTACTGATCTTTCTTTCATGTTTCACCATCTCGGTAGGCCGGTAGTGCCGATTAAACACTATTCATACATCCTTGATAATGTACCTACGGTCTTTGACAGTTTATAAAATTGGTTCTTCTTTTAATAAACTATTTATTAATACCAAAAAGATATGTTAAAAAACGATGGCCTATTTTACTAATTCCTTCACACTGGCTGTATCCATTTTGATTCCCGGACCCATCGTAGTTGATATGACAATTCCTTTTAAATAAGATCCCTTGCTGGACGGCGGCTTCATCTTTATAATCATTTCTAAAAATGCACTGATATTTTGGACAAGCTTCTCAGCGCCGAATGAAACCTTTCCCATGGGAACGTGGACAATACCCGCCTTTTCGGACTTAAACTCAATTTTTCCTGCTTTGAGTTCATTCACCGCTCTGCCGACGTCAAACGTAACAGTGCCTGTCTTAGCGTTGGGCATCAGTCCTCTCGGGCCTAAAAGCTTTCCAATCTTTCCTACATTACCCATCATATCCGGTGTAGCAACGGCTTTATCAAAATCAAGCCATCCCCCTTTAATTTTTTCTAAAATATCGTCATTACCGACATAGTCAGCGCCTGCGTCGAGTGCTTCTTTTTCTTTTTCACCTTTCGCAAATACCAAGACCTTTACTTCTTTTCCCAGCCCGTTAGGCAGCACAACCGTTCCCCGAATCATTTGATCCGCGTGCCTGGGGTCCACACCTAATCGAACCGCTACATCAACTGTTTCGTCAAACTTGACATAGGATGATTCCAGCACCTTGCTTACGGCATCAGATAAATTAGCGCTCTCTTTGGAATGAACTCTTTTCTTTGATTCTAAATATTTTTTACCATGTTTAGGCATTTTATATTTAACTCCTTTTCCCTTTAACCTACCTCAATCCCCATACTTCTTGCTGTTCCTGCTATGATTTTGCAGGCCGCATCCAAATCATTGGCGTTTAAATCGACCATCTTTTGTTTTGCGATTTCCTCTACCTGCTGACGGGTAACTTTCCCAACCCTCTCTCTTTTTGGATCTCCCGCGCCTTTAGCAATTTGAGCAGCTTTCTTCAAAAGGACAGCTGCCGGCGGTGTTTTTGTTATAAATGTAAAGGTTCTGTCTTGATAGACCGTGAGCACAACCGGTATGATCATCCCTTCTTCACTGGCCGTTCTTGAGTTAAAGGCTTTACAGAAATCCATGATATTTACACCGTGCTGCCCAAGCGCCGGTCCAATAGGTGGAGAAGGATTCGCCTTGCCAGCAGCAACTTGCAGTTTTATCTGTGTCATCACTTTTTTCGCCATCGTATATTATACTCCTGATATTATATTTTTGTTACCTGAACGAATTCCAGTTCTACCGGAGTGGAACGCCCAAATATGCTTACCAAAACCTTTATCTTTCCCTTTTCAGGGTTTA
Source organism: Deltaproteobacteria bacterium (assembly GCA_019309685.1). GTDB lineage: Bacteria > Desulfobacterota > Desulfobacteria > Desulfobacterales > JAABPS01 > JAABPS01. Next base: position 1,331 of record JAFDFT010000023.1, on the reverse strand, counting down.
CATCTTCCACTGTGCCGTTAAAATTCGTAAATGGACCATCGATCACACGAATCTCATCTCCGGATTCAAAAAAATATTTGGGTTGCGGCTTTTGTTTGCCTGCTTTCATTCGGTTTAAAATCTGTTCGGCCTCTTCATCTGAAATAGGCGACGGCTTTTCTCTTCCGCCTAAAAACCCTGTCACTTTAGCCGTGTTATTCACAATATGCCATGTTTCATCATCCAACTCCATATTTACCAGGATATAACCCGGATAAAATTTTCTGGATGATGTCTTTCTTTTGCCTTTTACAAGCTCAACGACCTCTTCGGTAGGCACGACCACTTCCCCGAACTTATCAGGATCCGATGAAGATTCTACGCGCTCCTTTAAAGCCTGTGAAACTTTTTTTTCAAATCCCGAATAAACGTGGACAATGTACCATTTTCTTGCCACTATTTTCTTCTCCCCATTTATTGAAGAATTATTCGAACAATTTGACGCAAACCGATATCAACCGCGCCGAGAAAAAACGATACAACAATTACCAATATTAGAACAACTACGGTGGACCCAATAGCCTGCTTACGGGAAGGCCATGTTACTTTTTTCAGCTCAACTCGCACTTCCCTTAAAAACTGCAACGCTTTGCCTATAAATCCTTTACCGGCGACAGGGGTTATAGGAGTGCTGGAAGTCTGCCGTTGAACAGACGTGTGCCCTTTATTCGCATCTGCTGCAGCCCCTGAAAAGAATGTCGATTTTTTTTCTGCAACACTGTTTTTAGTCTGAGAGCGCTGTTTATCACTGGCAGCTTGCTTTTTTTTCTTGCTCGCTGAAGCTTTTTTCTTTTGTAACCGTCCCACATTCACTCCTAAAATTTTAAAACTCAAATGCTGATGCTTTATCGTGCCTAAATGTTAAACCATCAGCCCTGAGCTTTTTTTAGTTTGGCAGGCCAGGAGGGATTCGAACCCCCAACACCCGGATTTGGAGTCCGACGCTCTACCGTTAGAGCTACTGGCCTGCAGGTTGGTTGTTAAATTTACCCGTATCGGCATTTTCGATTTTACTTGGTCTCTTTATGCAGCGTATGCTTCCGGCAAAATCTACAATACTTATTAAACTCCAGTTTGTCCGGTGTTGTCCGTTTATTTTTTGTTGTTGTATAATTTCTTCTTTTACATTCACTGCATGCAAGTGTAACAATTATTCTCACCGAAAGACTCCTTCGCCATTATTCTATAATTTCGCTAACCACACCCGCGCCAACGGTCCGCCCGCCTTCACGGATCGCAAACCGCAGCTCCTTTTCCATCGCTATCGGTGTTATCAGTTCAGCACTAATTGT
>JAFDFT010000022.1 GCA_019309685.1 Deltaproteobacteria bacterium | reverse complement strand
ATACATTTATATTTTTCAGAAATTTTTGGAGGCATTTTCAATCCGAACAGGATTCAGTGCGGTAATGGTGTATCAAAGAAACGTGACGGGTATTGAAAATACCAGCTTGAATCAATTTGGTGAAAGGTTGCTATAGCAAGTATCTAAAAAGCAAGGACAAATTGATTTTGGCCTCCAATATTTTGGTAATGTTCAAAAGTGTTCGCATTTAAAAATATTCACTATAAATGGCTGTGTCCCATTTTCTTTTTTTAAGGCTTCCATTTGCCTTTGGTTATAAAGGCCATAATACATAATCAAATAAAATAAAAAGCATATTTGTTATGATGCAGAGGGGTATATCTATTTGATTTACCACAGAAAAGAATTCCTGTGCTCCGATGAGCTTTTTGGGGGCTCATTCTCGCACAGGAAACTTTTCTGCTATTTTCTACCTATGAGTAGCACTTGATTTTAAGTAATGAGTAAATTTAATAAAAATCCCTAAGCGAACACTTTTGAACGTTACCCATTTATCGGAAGACTCCATAAAAATGCATTCACTTGTTTTTTACGGATAACCGGATACAATTATTTCGGATGTCCGATCACGCACTGATCCGCACACATTAAAAAACTTATACAACACGAAGCGAAGATATCTTTTATGATTAAAAATGGAATTGCTTAGACATAAGGTTTTCTGAGATTAGTCGAAGGGGTATGTTATGGTTTAATTTAATGTGTTTGCTTCTCTTCAATTTATCTATAAATGTTTAATTATAAAGAATAAAGTACATTTTTATTGGCAAGTCAGCAAATGGAATACAGGTACTTAATAGCATTCATTTTTTTATTGACTTGTACGGAAGCACGTTCTATATGTTCTCTCTATATTGGTAACTTTCTGAGTTATTAACCTTTTTTTCTTTTTTTAAAATATTTTGCACAACCATTGAATGCAATATTTTACTAATTTGTACGCTTTGGCTTGGGTACATAGTTAAAAACTATTTCTCTTACTTTTTTCTTTAGCCCGTATGGTAATGTTGGGAGTCGGATCAACTTTTGAAAAGCTGTTTATCTGATCAAGAGCATATATAGTCGGGTTTCTGCTCTGATTGGTTAAGTACATTTTTTGGTATTAATTGCGGTGAAATAAACAGTAACTTATTAACCAAAAGGAGGAAAAAAGATGAAATTGACCAAGAAGATGATGGCGGTCATGATCGTTCTCTGCTTTTTTGGCTTCATCCTTAGTTCATGCGGTGAAGGAGTAACGGTTGTTGACAAGGTCAAAAAGGCGGTCGGAATTGGCGGCGGAAAAGCGGAATTTGATCATAAAAACTATTCCGACATGTCTGATTTTGATCCGGACAACCCGGTTATCCCAACCGGAGACACCATCAAGATTGCGATCGTAGCGTCCTTTTCAGGGCCGGCGGCAATAGTGGGCGATATCTATTGGATGCCTGTTCAATGGGCCGCCCATGACATCAACAAGAGGGGGGGCATTCTTGTTGACGGTAAGAAAAAACTTGTCCAGGTGATTAAGGCCGATCACCAGTCTCAGGTCCCTGTATGCAAGAAAGTGGCTGAAAGAATGGTTCTTAAGGAAGGGGTTCATGTCCTGTGGGGTACCAACGGCAGCCATCTTATGAAGGTCATCAATCAAGTTGCTGCTAAATACAAAGTCATTGCCCAATGTACCGCGGCTCTGTCTGATGAGCTCTATGACGCGCAGAATTTTACACGCTATTCCTTCATGTCCTCTTTCTCCTGCGAGCAGATAGGCCGATCATTTGCCTATTTTTACGGCAAAAAGCGGAAAAAGGAAAAGAAATTTTATATCCTCTGCCAGGATTACATGTTCGGTCATTCCCTTGCAGCCGGGTTCAAAAAAGGTCTCAAAGAGTATTATCCGGATGCAGAGATCGTTGGTGAGGATTACCACAAGCTGTTTTTGACTGACTTTGCCCCTTACCTGGAAAAGATAAAAGCCTCAGGTGCTGAAGTTATTTATACCGGTGACTGGGTCCCGGACGCTGCCAACCTGCTCATACAGGCAAGGCAGGCCGGCATAACTCTTCCCTTTGCCAATGTATTCATGAACGAACCGAATTTTCTTCACAAGGTGGGAGTTGAAGGTACCACGGGTCTGATGAATATCGACCAGTTTGCGAGCAAACCGCCTACCTTCCAAACAGAAGAATACAAAAACTTTTACTTGTCATGGCATAATCTTTATAAGAATAAATGGCAGGGGAAATGGAAAAATTATCTCTGGGCGCATGGTACAAGCACCATGGGTTCATACAGGCAGCAGACTTACTGGCTGTTAAGCGTTATTGAAAGAGCCGGAACGCTCGATCCTGAAAAGATCATCGAGGTATGGGAGGGTGATACATACACGATGGCAAATGGTCATGAAATTACCATGAGGGCCTGCGACCATAAGGCTGTCCAGGATCTTTATATTAGTGAGTTCGGCCCCCCTGAACTTCAGAAAAAGACATACAACATAGAACCATACTATTGGTACCAAGGCTGTAGTTCGGCAGTGGATGTAACTGAGATCCCCGCGAACAAAATTCTGCCAGCCATGGATACGAAGCTGGAGAGGTGTCAATAAAATAAAGAGCATTTGATTTAAATTCCTTCATCCCGCCTTCAATTATCAAAGAAGGCGGGTTTGAAAGGAATTAGATTAGAAGAATGCCTAAAATGAGCTAAAATCAGGGGCGCACTAATTTTTCATGATCAAATCGGAAGTTTTCAATACATCGAATTCACGCAAAGTATTTTAGCTTTTTTTAGGCACTTTTTTATTCTGATTTCTCAAACAGGAGGTTAAATAGATGGACGCAACCACTGCAATGTATGTTGCTCAGGGTCTCCACGGTCTCGCGTATGGGATGATCCTTTTTCTTGTGGCATCCGGCCTTACCCTGATTTTTGGAATGATGGGTATTCTGACCTTGGCACACGCGGCCTTTTTCATGCTGTCCGCATATTTCAGTTACCAGGTCATGCAGATGACACAAAATTTCTGGCTGGCGCTCCTCATAGCCCCGGTTGTTGCCGGAATTGTCGGTGTTCTATGCGAGCGATTCCTCATAAGAAGGGTGCATGTCATGGGGCATATTGGCGAACTGATCCTGACTGTCGGGATTTCGCTGGTCATTCTGGATGCTGTTAAAGCAATTTGGAGTACAGACAGCCTGTATGTTGACATCCCGGAATGCCTGCAGGGGCTTGTATCGATTGTCGGCATGGAATACCCCATATACCGGCTCTTCATTATCGGGCTGGCCCTTCTGGTTTTAATATTTATGGCTCTGATCCTTTACAAGACCCGGCTAGGTATGATCGTCCGGGCGGCCGTTTCCGATGCGGATATGGTCAACGCACTCGGGATCAACGTCCCGCTGGTCTTCATGCTTGTGTTCGGGGTCGGCACATGGATGGCCGGCGTGGCCGGCGTGGCCATAGCTCCCATATTGACAGTATTCCCCGGGCTCGCTGACCAGATGGGCATGGATGCCTACATCATTGTGGTTGTAGGAGGGTTCGGGAGCCTTTCGGGCGCTTTTCTGGTTTCAATAATTTTCGGGCTGCTGAGCTCCTACGGCGTACAGTTTGTTTCCCAGCTCGCACCTATTCTTATGTTTATCTTTATGGCCATTGTCCTAGTAATCAAGCCGGTTGGCATATTTGGAGAAAGGGAATGATGAATAAAACAACTAAATGGATATTATGGTCGGTTCTGCTGGTATTTCTTATTATTTACCCCCTGGTTTTCGGCATTTATTACACAAACGTTTTTGTGACCTTTGCAATAGCGGCCCTGTATGCTGTTGCCATCCAAATGCTTCTCGGTTTTACAGGGTTTCTGAGCTTCGGCCACGCCATGTACTTTGGTGTAGGGGCTTATGGAACGGCTATCGCCCTGGTTCATATAAAGGGATTACCGCTGATAGTCTCTGTTTTATTCGGCTTTGCCAGCGCTTTGCTTCTTGCTTTGGTCATGGCTCCCCTTGTTGTCAGGCTCAGTGTTACTGCTTTTGCCATGATCCACATGGCCTTTGGCATGCTGGCGTATACACTGGCGCTTAAACTGAGGAATATCACAGGGGGTGAAGACGGCATCGGAGCTTTTCCCATACCGCCGCTCAGGATTCCGGGTGTCTTTTCCATTGACATGACGGACCCAACCAATTTTTATTATTTTGCCATGGTAATTCTTGGCGTTAGTATCTGGATATTATGGTTTGTTACAAAAACGCCTTTCGGCTGCCTCATGGTTGGCATCAGGGATAATGCCAACAGGATAGACTACCTGGGGTTCAAACTGCCTCAAACCAAGGCGGTTCTCTATCTTCTTGTAGGTGGTTTCGCCGGAATCGCGGGTTCGATTTTTGCTCTGTTTCAGAACCTGATATCGGCTATGGAGTTGTATATTATGCACTCTTTTATACAAATCATGCAGATTATGGTCGGCGGTATTGGGAGCTTTTTCGGACCAATTCTTGGTGCAGGTGTCTTCGCGGTACTGGAAGAGCTGACCAGTAGGTATACACAGAGGGTTGAACTGGTAATCGGCCTGATCCTTATTCTGGTGATCATGTATTTTCCAACGGGATTAATAGGCATGTATCATCATTTCAAAACCAGGTTTTTCACCAGACAGGCTGATTAATAGATAATGGAGGATGATTTATGAGTATCCTTGAGACAAAGGAGTTATCACACGATTTCAAAGGATTGTGGGCGCTGCGCAACGTCGGGCTTCAAGTAAAGGAAGGGGAGCGGCACGCTATAATCGGGCCAAATGGGGCCGGCAAGACAACACTGTTTAACGTCATCACGGGCACGTATGTGCCAAGCAAGGGGAATGTTTTCTTTAAAGGAAACGATGTTACCAAAGCCAAACCAAATGAAATGGTGCGCCTGGGTATGGGGCGGTCTTTTCAGATCACAAGCACTTTTTCGAGATTGACTGCCTTTGAGAATATCCGTATGGCAGTACTCTCTAAAAGAGGCATACGCTTTAACCTGTTTAAGCAGGTTGACAAAATGAACGATGTGACAGAGGAAACCGATGCTATCCTGAAACGCATTAACCTTGACGGCGAGAGAGATATTCCAGCCAGCGCTTTATCGTACGGCAAAAGCAGGAGCCTGGAGATAAGCATGGCTCTAGCAACCGATCCGGACATCGTCATGCTGGATGAGCCGACAGCCGGGATGTCCAGAGACGAAACACATACCGCGGTTGAACTCGTCCGACGATTAACAGAGGGTAAAACGACCGTTATTATTGAACATGATATGGATGTTGTTTTCTCTCTTGCGGATCGCATCACGGTACTTCACCATGGGGAGATCCTGGCAGTGGGCACTCCTGGAGAAATCGAGAAGAATCAGGAAGTAAAGGACGCTTACCTGGGCGAGATGGAGGTATAACAATGCTGCTTGATGTTAAGAATCTAAATACATATTATGGTGACAGTCATGTTCTGCAGGACATGTCTTTGACAATTGCGGAAGGCGAAATAGTAGCCCTTCTTGGAAGAAACGGTATGGGAAAAACCACGACCATGAAGAGTATTATTGGCCTTGTAAAGCCTAAATCCGGCAGGGTTATCTACCAGGGTAAAGATTTTACCGGCAGGGAACCATACCAGGTAGCCAAGGCAGGAATCGGTTATGTGCCGGAAGAAAGGAGGATCTTTCCCAACCTGTCTGTGCTTGACAATCTGAAGATGGGCATAAAGGCCGGTAGGGCAGGCAAAGTACAGAGCAAGAACAGATGGGATCTGGACAGGATTTATGAGCACTTCCCTGTCCTGAAGGAACGAAGCGCGCAGAAGGGAGGGACACTTTCAGGCGGGGAACAGCAGATGCTGGCAATCTGCCGGACGCTTATGGGCAACCCCGAACTGCTGCTTGTTGACGAACCCACAGAAGGACTATCGCCGATTCTGGTCAAGGAGGTTCGGGATATGCTTGATGATATCAATAAAGCGGGGGTTCCGATACTTCTTGTGGAGCACAACCTCAAGGTGGCCATGTCCCTTGCATCCCGCGTGTACCTGATGGGAAAAGCACACCTCGGTTTTTCCGGGACTGTTGAGGAGCTAGATGCAAACCCCGAGATTCGCGCGAAGTACCTTGAAGTCTAGTAGGTTTCCATTCACAAATGGCCCTTTTCTGCAATCTTCCGCCTCCGCTGAGGCTGCGGCGGGACAAGCTGTGTTAACCCGCCTGAGGCGGATAAATCTTCGGAATTACTTGTGCGACGTACAACTGAGTACGCCTCCGCGCAATTCCTTGATTTCTTGACCTGGCTAAAAATTGCTCATTTCTGGACTGGAAACTCTTTTGTGTGCCCATTTATGACTATTTATGGATGGGCGACAGTTAAAGTTTGGCATTGTGGAAATCCTTTGGAGGTAGTCTGCTTGAATTAATGAGCAGATGCCTCCATTTTTTTATTGATGGTTCCGTGATAAAGATATAGAGGATATTTGCAATTGAATATAGAAAGGCTATTAATTAGAAGAAAAATAGGAAAAGCAGAGCGGAGGGTAAGAAAAAAGATAAATTGGTGAAAACGTGTTGCGCACATTAAATGATACCTCAATTGAGCGAAAGTTGAGGGTGCTCCAGCTTCCCCGGCGTCGGGACCTACGCTTCGCTCCGACAAGGCATCAAGGGTGAAGCCGTAATAATACTACTGCGAATCCTTGATAACGCAGAAGATGGGGTGTCATCGGCTTTTCCGGAGGGTAAGTAAAATGAAAATAAAGAATGATATTTATACCTCATCTATAGAAGATATATAAAAATTTGAATAAACCGAGCTATACCCTTAATTCCTATGTGATCAGTAAAAACTTTTCATTTTATTTGCGCTCATTTGAAGTGATAATTTAATACGAACATCAACGGAGAGAAATATGAAGGTGAGAGTATGTATCATCCTGCTGGTAATGATATTTTCTGCTGGCTTGGCTGCCGCTGCTGATTTTATATCACTCAAAGCCGCAGGTAATAGATATTGGCCCGAAAGGGACAACCAGGCATCACTCCTGCAGGCAATAAATTTTTACACCAGTGCTTTGCAGATTATTCCTGAGGATAAAGACCTTCTGACAAGCCTTTCGATTGCCTATTACTGGAAGGGAACCAATATTCAAGAAGAGAAAAAGGAGGAGCGTAAAAAAGCATTTACCACGGGGAAAAAATACGCTCAGAAGCTTTGCGAATTAAATCCGGAGAGTGTTGAGGGGAATTTCTGGTATACTGTCAACCAGGCATCATATGGAGGTGAAATCGGTGTGATGAAAAGTGCATTTATGCTGCCGGACATAAAAAAACGCATGAAAATTGTCATGGATCAGGAAAAGTTTTACTATCATGGAGGACCCCAGCGGCTTCTGGCGAGAATTGATTATAAAAAGCCAAAGTTTTTAAGAGGTTCCCTTGAAAAAGCTGAAAACATGCTAAAAGATGCGATAAAGGACGAGCATAATTTTACTCTCAGCCATATTTATCTGGCAGATATATACATGACAATGAAGAAACCGAATCTGGCCAGAAAGGAGTTGCAGTTTGTCCTGGAATTATCTGAGGACGCTATGCCTGAATATGAGGCGGAAATTCGTAGAGATAAAAGAAGAGCGACGGCGCTCATCAAAAAATATTTTGGTACTGAATAAGATGGGCATGCAGGATAATATTAATCAATTTTAAAAGTAACTGTTTAGGGAGGATGTGTTATGAGTTGGGTAACAATCGATCAGGAAAAATGCAACGAATGCGGTCTATGTGTTTTACGATGCGCAAGTTGTTTTTCAAAAGAAAATGAAACAATCACCGCGAATGCGGACATAGAATGCTGTAACCTATGCGGGCACTGCGTGTCACTCTGTCCCACAGATGCGATTGTGCACGAAAAAATGAACATGGAAAACTTTATCGCTGTGGATAGAGGGATCGATATTGATACGGACACTTTTATAAAGTTTGTGCGAAAGCGAAGAAGCCAGAGGCACTTTAAGGACAAGGAGATTCCCAGGAAAGATATTGAAAAACTCATTGACGTTTGCCGCTACGCGCCGACAGGAGCTAATCTTCAGGGAGTAGAGGTAATGGTTATCCAAAACCAGGAAAAAGTAAAAGAGCTATCGAGCTTGACAGTTGATTTTTTTAATATCCTTGGGACAAGCGCTGAAAAACAGCTCGGCGAGTTGACATCAGAAGAAAAGACCTCCAAAAAAGCAGAGCTGCTTCAACGAACAGCAAGGTACAAGGAGCGATTAACTTTAGCCAGGGAAGTAGGCTATGATCCAATATTTCACAAAGCACCGGCTGTTATAATTTTTCATACCCACCTCCAGGCGGGTTCAGCTAAGGATGACTGCGTTATTGCCTCCACAACCATGGGGCTAACTGCCATGACCATGGGACTGGGAACCACTTATATCGGTCTTTTTGAGGCAGCCGCAAAGAACCATCCACCCGTCAATGACGCATTGAATTTACCGCCAGAGCATGGCGTTTTTTCGGTGCTCATCATAGGGTATCCCAAACTTAAATATCAACGGACAGTAGATAGAAAGCAGATCAAGACAACCTGGGTATAACCTAAATCTTGCATGAAAATTGATGAGAACCCTTTCGATGAGTTATAATAATAGTTCCAGCAATATTATAAAATTAGGGCATTATACCCATATGGTAAAAGGAACATTGTTGTATTTTCTCATCAATTTTCACCCGATGGGCGAACCGGAGACTTCCATATGCGGCGTTACTAAGGGCTCGTATATGAAAGTCTACAATTCGTGCAAAATTCAAGTATAAACAATTAGATAAGGCACATACTAAATAGTGATTGAACAAAAAGTACATAAATCACACTTTTTCTGTCATTGCGAGGGAGGTACGACCGGAGCAATTTTTATCAAAGAAAGGGATTGCTTCGTCGTTCGTTCCTCACTCCTCGCAAAGACAACTCAAAAACTGGATTTTTCGTTCAGGCATTAAAAAAAGCAGATATGTTTTTTTAAGGCCTTTTTTATTCATGGAACTGTAAATAACTGGGATTGAGATGACTATGCTGCTGGACATACCAGCCATCATCAAAGTGGTTTTTGTATTTATACTTGTGCTTTTTCTGATACGAAAAAAGATTTCTCTGGGAAATGCTTTTCTTGTCGGTGCGCTATCTTTGAGTGTTCTTTTCGGTCTCAAGCCGGGCCCGATCATCGACTCTGTATATAAATCTGTTTCTTATCCAAAGACATATTTGCTTGCGATTATTGTATCACTTATACTCATTCTTAGCAGCAGTATGGAAAAAAGCGGTCAAATGCAACGGCTTTTGGAAAATTTCAAAGGACTTTTATCCAAACCTCGATTAAACCTGGTCCTTTTTCCCGCGCTTATAGGTCTATTGCCAATGCCGGGAGGAGCCGTATTCTCAGCGCCGATGGTCAAAGAACTTGGATTACAAACGGATTTACGTCCGGATAAACTCAGTTTTACGAATTACTGGTTTCGACATATATGGGAATTTTGCTGGCCGCTGTATCCCGGGATTTTGCTGGCTGCTGTGATAACGGACCTTAATCTTTTTATTCTGGTTACTATTATGGTGCCGGTAACGATTCTTTCCGCAAGCCTGGGATTTTGGACACTTAAGGATCTTAATCGTTCAGGGAATAACAACAGCCCCATCATAACCGGAAAGGCAGCATGGCCGTTTGTATTAGAACTAATACCTATTTTAATCGTTGTTATCCCTGGATTTTTGCTGGGGATTGTTTTATCTATTCTTTTCCCCACACTTTTTATTTCAAAAGAACTGGGACTTATTCTTTCTCTTTGCGCGGCAATTGGATGGGTGTGGCATAAAAATAATATGACTTGGCGACAGCGATGGCAATTGATCAGTAACCGCCAAATATGGAGCATGATGTATGTTGTTGTTTCTATTCTCATTTTTAAAGGAATTTTAGAAGACAGCAATGCCGTTTCATTGATTAGCAATGATCTGATAAAATTAAAAATTCCAATTTTGCTGGTCTCCGTATTGCTGCCTCTTTTTGTAGGATTGATTACGGGGCTTACCATAGCGGTAATGGGAATTAGCCTTCCGATCCTTATCCCCTTAGTCCATTCAATCGGTGATGGGTCGATGATGCTGCCATATGTAATGGTTGTAATGGTTTGCGGTTTTGCAGGTGTTTTACTTTCTCCGCTGCACCTTTGTTTAATTCTGTCCAATGAATATTTTAATGTTGGCATGGGTTCTGTTTACAGACATATGTGGATGCTATGCATCATTATTATTGGTTCGTGTCTTGCCTATTTTATAGGGATGCATTGGCTTTTAAATGTAATTTGATCGAAGGCATTATGTTTTTCCGCCTTGACGCTTGGCTGTGGGATGTATATAATTTTAACAAATGAAGGTACAAGAAAGACTGGGATTAAGGCGTCGATGACCTTGTAACTATTTTATTTTGCACGTGTTTTTGGTGTTAAGTTTTATGTTTTAAGTATATTTAGCCAAATGGAGGCTTAAGACTTAAGAGGTGAAAAATTTAAGGATTATAAACAAATTTTGATAAATTAAGGAAGTGAGCATATAATTAAAAATGCTCATCATCTTTTATATAAAGGAGTTGATATGGGAATTAAAAAGGTTCAAACTTTTGGTGAACTGAAAAAACAATGTAAGGGATTGCCCGGTGTTCGTGAGGAGATGCGGGTAAATCTTATTAAAAAATTAAGGAAAAATGAACGGTTATTTCCCGACCTAATCGGGTATGATGATACGGTTTTGCCGGAGCTGGTGAATGCCATTTTATGCGGTCATAATATCATTATTCTTGGTGAGAGGGGGCAGGGGAAAAGCAGAATTATCCGAAGCCTTGTAGACTTTCTGGATGAGGAGATTCCGGCTATAGATGGCTGTCCTATTCACGATAATCCCTTTGATCCTATTTGTACGGATTGCATAAAGAAAAGAGATGAAATGGGTGACGCCCTTCCCATTGATTATATTCCAAGAGATAGAAGATTGATCGAAAAACTCGCAACCTCAGATGTCAGCACCGCTGATCTTATTGGCGAAGTGGACCCGATAAAGATTGCGGAAGGAAGGACGCTGGATGATGAGTCTGCGGTTCATTTCGGTTTGATTCCGCGTGCCCATCGAAGTATTTTTGCCATTAATGAATTGCCTGATCTCGCTGAAAAGATCCAGGTGGCGTTTTTTAATGTAATGGAAGAGAATGATTTCCAGGTGAAAGGATTTCCTGTTCGTCTTCCACTCGATATTCTCGTTGTTGCTACAGCTAATCCTGAAGACTATACAAATAGGGGTAGAATCATTACGCCTTTAAAGGACCGATTTGATGTTCAGATCAGAACCCATTATCCGTTACAGCAGGAATATGAAATTGAAATAATGGAGCAGGAGACACGAAAGCCGGATGTTGATGGGTTGGAAACGTATATCCCGCAGTTTATTAAAAAAATACTGGCGGAGATAACTTTTCAGGCGAGAAACAGCCCGGATATCAATCAGCATTCCGGAGTGAGCTGCCGGGTATCCATACGAAGTTATGAATCGATTATCGGAAGCGCTCTTCGGCGGTCCCTTCGGCTTGGGGAGAAAAGGGCCGTGCCGCGAATTACGGATATTGAATCAACGTTTCCAGCGATTTTAGGGAAATTGGAACCCGAGTATGAAGCCGCCGAACGGGGAGAAGAAGAACTTATCGACGATCTCACAAAACGGGCGATAAAGATTGTATTTGATGAGCATTTTAAAGTGGAAGACCTTTCATCGATTATCGGTTCTTTTCAAAATGGGATGTCAGCACAGATATCCCAACATCAGCCGTCCGATATTTATATGGAGGGCTTAAAAGTCATTCCCGGCATGAAAGAGGCCATACAAACACTGGTTGATCCCGAGACCCCGGATGAGGCTTCTTCGGCCATCGAATTTGTTCTGGAAGGGCTTCATTTATCAAATAAACTCAATTGTGAAGTAACAAACGAGGGTATGATTTACAAGTGAAGGACTTTATCTTTAAAAAATGGGATGGATCACAGCAGCCTTTCAGCCTAAAGCGAAAGGAAATTGTTGATCAATTCATGGATAATATCATGAAGGGGATGAATCCGAATATGTCCCTGGCACAAATGCTGTGGGAGGGTTTCCCGCTTCAGGGGATGGATTTTCGGGTAATGGGTCTGGAGGAGATCCTTGAGGAACTTCAACAACAGAAAAGAGATCTTTTTAACACCTATAATCTTGAAAAAGCCTTTGATAAACCCATGGATGATCTTAAGTATCTGCTGGCTGAGGAGGAGATGGTTCGACAGCAGCATGGTAAGATCCCGCCCCCGGTTTATGATGAGCTCCCGCCTGGACTGCTTGAGAAGATAAAGCAGTTAAAGGATTATGATTTTAAAAGTACCCAAAGCCGCGGCGCTTATAATGAACTGGCGAAGAGGCAAAAAGATATCTTCGATTTGTATGAGTTCTACAGCCGCTATTCGCAGTATTTTAAAGGAGATGAGGCTGTTGATTTTGATCAGGCGGTTGAACTTATGCGGCTTTTTGAATCTATTGATCAAATGCGGCAGCAGATCTTGACAGGTCAGTTTCCAAACATCGATCCGGAGACATTAAAAGAGCTTCTTGGCGAAAGGGCTGAGCAGTCGTTTAACATCCTTCTACAGCTTCCGAAAATTATCTCTGAAGAAGGGGTTGTTCGGGCGGATAAAAGCGGATTTAGTATGACACCCAAAGGGTTGAGGGCGTTGGGTCAATTGGCTTTTGGAAAAACATTTCATCACCTAAAAAAGGACAGACAGGGGGGGCATGAGGGAAATGCCCCGCAGACAGGTGAAATATTACCCGATTCTTCACGTCCATACGAATTTGGCGACCGATTTGATTTAGACATCACCAGAACTGTACTGGAGTCAATAAAACGGTTGCAGCATACCGGTGGAAAACTCGAATTATCGCATGAAGATTTTTATGTTCGGGAAAGGGAGCAGCGCATTACTTCAACAACTGTACTGCTGCTTGATTTGTCCTGGTCCATGTCTTGGGAAGGCCGGTTTGAGGCGGGTAAAAGAGTTGCGCTGGCTTTAGATCATTATATCCGTACACGTTTTCCTAAGGACAGGATTCATATTATCGGGTTCTCCACCGAGGCCAGGGAGTTGAAGGGAAGTGAACTCGCGCTCGCGGTATGGGACGCGCAGCGCCCTTATACAAACCTTCAGGACGGCCTTCGGCTTGCCATGCGGTTGATCAAAAAAAGCGGAAATCGGAATAACCGTGTTATTATCATTACAGATGGTCAGCCAACGGCATACTATCAGGGAGAGCATCTTCATGTGGAGCTGCCCGATGGCGTATTTGGAATCAGCCCCAACGCGTGTAAAGCGACATTGGCGGAAGTAAGAAAGGTGACCGCGCAAGGCATGAATATCGATACATTTATGCTGGATGACAATCCCGTGCTCATCGAGTTTACAAAACAAATAGCAAAGATTAATAAGGGAAGAGCGGTCATGTGCCGGCCGGGTGAGCTTGGCGAATTGATTATTGTAGAAGAAGTAAAGAGAAGAGGGGGAAATTTTTAGACTTCCGGCGCATGCTTTACTTCTTCATTGCTGAACAATATGCTTTTGCAGTGAGACATTTGAGAAGCTCTAATCTTTGTTCAAGTTCAAGTCGAAGACCTCGCATTTTAAGTCGAGAGGGAAGGCGATATTTTTAATCCGCCACCAAACTTTGGCGGATTAACCGCAGGAATACTTATAGTATTTTGAGGATTAAGCCCGCTATGGCAGGATTGAGTCTGACATAGAAGCCGGGCAACGAGTGGAGTTTCTCAAATGTCTCACTATTTTTTTGTTGTCACAGGACAGCTCGCTTTGAGAATGACAAATTGCGCAGTGGAACCAAGAAGTATTTTTTG
>JAFDFT010000223.1 GCA_019309685.1 Deltaproteobacteria bacterium | reverse complement strand
AGTATCAGGTTTATCTTTACCGCTGAATATGCATCTAAACATCCTTACTATTTCAGCTCTTTGTACTGATCAAGCATAAACGGAAATGACTTTCAACCTACCTTAATATCAATAGAAAAAACAGCCTTTGTTATGTATAACCTGCCGCTACCGTTTCTAAAAACTTAACTGGAATTATAGCATATATGACTATGCAATGACAACTTTTGGGGATTTTAGAATCAGATTATAATGTTTTGAGCTAGAGTTACAGTTTCCAATTTCCTTTAAAATATACAGCTTTAACGCTCTTTGCCTTATTTTTTCCCCATGTTTCTAACCCAAGTTTCTTTATTAAGCATAAATTAAAAACTTTTGTATTGTGAGGTACATGTGCAGCCTGGTCAGCATATGGATGAAGGTAATCGCAAGGAAAATCCGTGCAATCACAACAAAATTTAATTCCTTTCTTTTCTGCACATGGGTAAACATTGCATTCCATACCTTTCGGTATGGCCGAGCACTTTCCATTTTCATTTCGACATCCTTTACAAACAGCTTCTTCCAAAGGAATATCAAGATGTTCCGAAACAGCGGTTCGCATTTCTTGATTCTCATTCGCCAAATATACAATACAATTAAAACAATCCAACCCACAAGGCGCTGTCATCTGTTCATAATTCATTTTCTCTCCTTTGACATATGACTATGTTATCAACCTGCATGCAGTCTTTTGAAAAAAACAGCCGATATTTTGCATCAGTTTTCATCTGAAATATATTTACCTTAATAGCATATACGGTAATTGGATGGCAACTTTTTGGGATTTTGGAGGCTATGAAACTGTACTCGAAGCCTTGACCAATCTGCTCGGTTTGTCAGGATGTTCAATGTCTAAATTTTCCTGGAAGATATCTTGTGCATGCAATGAGCGAAGAATGCTCCTATAAAAATACCATTAAAAGGTTGCGGATTCCACGAAATACTGCAATAAAAATCATCATATTTTTCTTTATGGTTGTAGACGATGCAACACTGGCACACCTCGTGAATCGGGTATTCCCAAGAAACTGCAAAAATATTTTTTGTGAAAAGTGTGTGACGCTTGAATGCATTGATTTAATAGAATAGAGAGGCTGCTTATTATGGACGATTCGATATATTATCAACTGGCAAAAGTAATTGAAAAAAATCCTTTTGAGATACCAAAAGTCAATGGTGAGGTATCAAAAACCTTTATAGAATTTCTGAAGCTTATCTATACTCCGGAAGAAGCTGATCTGGTAAAACATCTGGATGTATATCCTTTTTTTAAAACCGTTGCACAGGTGGCTGAAGAAACCAAACGTGAGCCCCAGGAAATTACCGCCATTCTTGAAGGAGCTCACGCCAAATACGCGCTGATGGGGCTTATGGAGAAAGACCAGCATGCTCTTCCAACCATTTTCTACATATTCAACTATCACAACAGATATCCGGAAATAAAATCCGGAGACCTTGAAGCAGCGCGTCTATATCAGGAGTTTTTTGTAAAGGAAGGTTTTTACAAACGCTTCGAAACATCTGACAAGGGCACACCCGCGTTCAGGGCGATTCCTGTGGGCCGCAGCATAGAGGCTAAACAGAAAGTGCTCACTTCAGAAGAAGCTCACGACCGGATAAACAACCTGGAAACCGACACTATAGCCCTCGTCCCCTGTCCCTGCCGGACCCGGACCGAAAAGCTGGGAATACGGGAATGCAAAGATAAATTCCCCATAGGCGCGTGTATTATTCCTGGAGACAATGGACGTAAGTTTGTGGATCTGGGTATGGGCAAAAGTGTTACAAAAGAACAGACGATAAAATACCTTGATGAAATGCAGGACTATGGTCTGGTAGTAAATTCAGACAACGCTCTTACTCCCGACCCGATCGTTATATGCCTTTGCTGCGGCTGCTGCTGCAGCCAGTTGCGGGGACGGACCCGGTTCGACAACCCTAAGGCTGTCCTTGCCTCAAATTTCATCCCCGTCGCCGGAGACGATTGTGTCATGTGCGGAAAATGCGTAAAGCGATGTTTTATGGAAGCCCTTTCCATAGACAAAGAAGCGGGCCGTTCTGTGGTAGATCCGGAAAAATGTATCGGCTGCGGCGTCTGTACACTGAAGTGCACGAAAGACACGTTAAAGCTTCAAAGATTTGAACGGCCGAAACAGCCGTTTAATCACGTAATGGAACTTGGGATAGCACTTTTCACTGAAAACAGCGGGGAAGACTCATGATATAAGTATAACCTCAAATGAGCGTAAATAAAATGAAAAACTTTTACTAATTACATAGGGATTAAGAGTATAGCTCGGTTTATCAATATTTTTTTATATCTTCTATAGATTAGGTGGTTTATGGAATTCAAATTTACTAAACAGGAAGAAGATTTTAAAGCAGAAGTTGAACATTTCTTGACAACTGAATTGCCTGCCGATTGGCCCGAAACATCCATGCACTGACCGGGTGGATATGGCATCATGGAAAGAAGTAATGAAGAGCAAATAGAAATCAGCCTAGGTTTCAGACGAAAGCTGGCAGAAAAAGGCTGGCTGACTATTGCCTGGCCCAAAGAATATGGCGGTAAGGAGCACTCGAATATGGAGCAGGCGATATTTGATGAAAGGACAAGTTACTATCGGGCACCCGGTTGGGGAATAGCCACTGGAATCGCCGGCCCCACTATTTTGCACTTTGGTACAGAAAAAAATAAAAAGGACTGGATCCCAAGAATTGCCAGCGCCGAAATCGATATGTGGTTGGGTTACAGTGAGCCAAACGCAGGATCGGACCTGTCGAGTATTCAGACAATGGCAGGAAAAGATGGAGACGACTATATTATAAACGGGCAGAAAACCTGGAGCACGATGGCCCATACGGCTGATTATGCCTGGTTGATCGCCAGGACAGACCCGTCAGGTCATCGGCATAAAAGTATCAGTCTTTTTGTAGTGGATAACAAGACCCCTGGTGTTACCATTCGTCCTTTGGTTAATATTACCGGCGTTCACTCATTTAATGAGGTCTTCTTTGACAACGTTAGAGTGCCCAAAGAAAACATGATTGGCGAGAAAAACATGGGATTTTATTATCTTATGACGGCCCTTGACTTTGAACGGCTTTTTGTCGGAATTGGCGGTTTCAGGCGTGTTTTCGAGCAATTTTTAACATATATTGAACAGACCGAGCGTGATAACGTTCCACTGAAAAATAATCCCAACGTACGCCGGAAAATGGCTGAAATTGCGATTAAAATTGAAGTTGCCTACATGTTCTTCTGGAGAACCGCAGAAATGCTGGATAAAGGCCAAATCCCCAGTGTTGAATCTTCGGAGTTAAAACTTGTAACCACTGAATTGAGCAGAAATATGGCAGATATCACCATGGAAATCCTCGGCCCCTATGGTCAATTGGTACCAGACTCAAAACGAGCCCCTTTCAGAGGTTTGTCACCACGAGGCTATCTTGACTGCATATCAGCGACTATTGGCGCTGGCACATCGGAAATACAGCGCAATATAATCGCTGCCAGGGGGTTGGGATTGCCCGCAAAATAATCAATCACAAACCACATAACTTAACAACAAAACCATAAAATAAGCAAGTTCCTAAAACTGAAGTTTTGCACAACTCGATTTAGGATTATTACTGAACTTAAATTTACAAAAATACTAAAATTTAAAAATCCTCTACAAGGAATTGTTTAATGTTTAAAGAAATAATAAAGGAGAAGATATAGAATATATGGCTAAACATGAATTAGAAGATATTTTCAACCCACGATCCATCGCTGTTGTAGGCGCTTCGGAAAAAAGAGGAATGAGCGGGCGCCAATTTTTTGAGGGGCTCATTGAGTATGGCTATCAGGGAGATGTATATCCGGTCAATCCCAATCATAGTGAGATATTAGGAAGGAAAGCATATGCTGATATTACGGACATCCCCGGAACAGTGGACTATGTCATTTCGAGTATCCCGGCGCCGTACGTGCTTGACCTAGTGGAATGCTGCAGCCAAAAGGGTGTCAAGGCAATCCATTTTTTTACAGCGCGATTCAGCGAAACCGGACGCCCGGAAGCGGCTCAATTGGAAAGAGAGTTGCTCAAGACCACACGACAGAAAGGAATCCGCATTATCGGACCAAACTGCATGGGAATGTACCATCCCAGCAAAGGGATATCATTCAGCGATGCGCTGCCAAAAGAATCCGGTTCCGCCGGTTTGATTTCCCAAAGCGGCCAGATAGCTGAAGAGCTATCCCGTTATGCTGCCTTGCGGGGTGTATATTTTAACAAAGCTGTCAGCTATGGGAATGCGCTTGATTTTAATGAATGTGATTTCCTCGATTATTTTGCACAAGATCCGGATATCAGCATCATCCTGATGTATATAGAAGGCATTAAGGACGGTGATAAATTTTTCAAAAAACTGCAGCGGGCAGCCCGTGTAAAGCCTGTTGTGATTATGAAAGGCGGTCGGGGCAAATCCGGCAGCCGTGCAGTGGCTTCTCATACAGCATCCATGGCCGGGTCCCTTGAAATTATTGAAGGCCTTATCAGACAAGCCGGTGCTGTATCTACTTCCAGCCTGGAAGAACTGATCGACATTGCTGCTTGTTTCTATCACCTTCCTCCGATTACAGGCTTCAGGGTCGGCGTCGGTGGCGGGGGAGGTGGCGCGAGTGTGCTTTCAGCCGACCAGTGTGAAGAAGCCGGTCTGGATGTGATCCCCCTGCCCGATGAAATCAAAAATAAGCTGCGTGAAAAAGGAAGCAGTATATGGGATTGGATCGGAAACCCGGTGGATATGTCCATTCGGGATCGGGCCGATTTCATGCCTGGCCACGTCCTGGAACTGATGGCCGTAGACCCACATTTTGACCTGTTGATCGCTATTATAGATAAACCCATTTTAGCCGTGCTGCCGGATAAGGCCATGGGTGCGGATAACTATGACCACTGGAGTTGGAAGACGCTGTGTGAAATGCGAACGCTGCTGCTCAAACAGGGAATTCCCTTTTTCCCAACCATAAAAAGGGCCGCCGTTGCTGCTTATAAGGCAGCTGAGTACTGCGCATTGAAAGATCGAAAGTAAAACAATGATAAGTATAACCAAATAAAATAATACCTCAAATGAGCGTAAATAAAATGAAAAATGCCGTAATCTTAATGGATCGTCAAGTATACAGAAAATTAAAGATTGACTTTCATGTTCATTCTGCAATAAAAATTAAATAGGAATTGGCAAATGCATTTAACAACAACTTAAAAGGAGGAGAGAAAATGAATCTAAGCGCACCAAAACAAGTCGTATGGATCATTGCAGCAGTTTTAGGAATTTTAGGTATTGTTGGTAAATTTGTCGCCATTCAGTTTATATCATCGAATGCTTTCTGGCTTGTAGCCGTAGGATTTGTCCTTCTTTTCCTCGGCACATTACTGCCAGGGTTCTAAAAAGTTTCCGCAAGGCGAGGTTTGCACTTTACCGAACCTCGCCTTTTCTCTACTTATCCCTCAGCCTTTCATATATTCTTTCAATATATAATCTCTTTCATTAATTACGGTGCCGATAAAAATTAATCCTACTATCAGGTATGAGCAGATGCTGACGGTTATATCACAGAACTGAAATATCCTGCTTAAACTTACTTTTAAATATAGATTCATTATAAGACACGCACACGATGCTCTTGGACTGAATATTGTTCCTAAAATAGCAGATAACTCGCCTTCATGCTCTTCTTGAACTTAGCGACATTTACAGCATATATTGTAAGGTAATGACAACTTTATGGGGTTTTTGAAATGATATGAAAATAGCCGTAATGTGCAATTTTCGGATTTATGGTTTAGATACAATATTGCAGCTATTTTTTACTTAAGACTTCACTGATTTTGTGGGAAAGCTGTTCAAGAGTAAAAGGTTTCTGGATAAAGCCGTTGCAGCCCTTATCTAATATCTCCGTTGCCTGTCCATTTTGGGTGAAACCGCTTGAAAGAAGAACTTTTACATTTGAGTTGATATCTTTTAGTCGATCATAAATTTCACTTCCGTTCATTTCGGGCAGAATCATGTCAAGAATGACAAGATCAATTATTTTGTTTTTTTTACGATAGATTTCTATGGCCTTTTTGCCGCTTGCTGCCAGCAGGACTTTGTAGCCGAGAATTTCCAGCATCTCATTGCCAGCATCTATAATCCTTTGTTCATCATCTATAATCAAGATTGTCTCAGAACCTTTTATTATTTTTTCTTGTGGTTTAATATCATCAATAACTTTCTTATCGGTAACCGGAAGATAAATATTAAACGTCGAGCCAACACCCATCTCGCTATAGACATTTATAATACCTTTATGATTCTTTATAATTCCATAGGCTGATGCAAGGCCCAGCCCTGTTCCTTTTCCCACATCCTTGGTGGTAAAAAACGGGTCAAATATCTTTTGTCGCGTAGTTTCATCCATTCCAGTACCTGTATCCGTAACAGAGATCTTTACAAATTTTCCCGGTTTAATAAGATAAGGTTTAACGTAACTTTCATCGAGCATAACGTTCTCTGTCTCGATATAAAAATCACCTCCTTTGGGCATGGCCTGCGACGCGTTAACAAACAGATTCAAAAGCATCTGATCAATTTTATTTTTATCTATTTCAACCGCCCAAACATTTTTCTGATATTTCCGGTGAACCTTTATTTCCTTTTTTGTAGCAGCAAACATTTTGGAGGAATTTTTAATTAGCTTGTTTAGATCTTCAGGTTTGACATCGAGCTTACTTTTCCTTGCGAATCTTAAAAGTTGATTGGTAACTTTAGAACCGCTTTGAATGAGCTGATCGACATTTTTTAATTGATCATAGAGAGCATCATTTTCATTAAGAGTATAAAGCATAACAGACATTTTGCCCTGTATACTCATCAGAAAATAGTTAAAATTGTGAGCTATTCCCCCGGCAAGGGTGCCGATGGACTCCATCTTTTGGACCTGTTGGAGTTGGGTCTCGAGACGGGATTGCTCCTTCTGCGCTTCTTTCAGTTCACTGATATCTCTGCTTACGCTAAGCGTGTAATATTCACCATTCATTTCAAATAGTCTTGCAGAGAAAAAGGAGTTGGTAATGGAGCCGTCCTTCATGCGAAATCGGACCTCCAAGTTATTAATTATGCCCTTTTCGATTAGAGTCTTCCTCACCACTTCAAGACTACCGGCATCGACCCATAGATTGAGATCTTCAGACGTTACGCCCAGTACCTCCTCCCGAATAT
>JAFDFT010000222.1 GCA_019309685.1 Deltaproteobacteria bacterium | reverse complement strand
ATCCACTGTCGCCCCTCATAACGGGTTCCAGTCCAGTAATCATACCAGATCCCTTCGGGTAGGTAGATGTCTCGGGCGTTACTTTCTGTCAGAATTGGGGCGATCATGATATTTCTTCCGCACATAAATTGATCTTCAATATTGAAAACCGTTCTGTCCTGCTGAAAATCCAGCACCAGGGCCCGCAGCACCGGAAGTCCCTCCATTGCGGCCACATGTGATTCTGTATAGATATAAGGAATTAATTGATAACGAAGATTAAGATATTTTCGAATGATCTCCTGTGTCTCTGGTTTATAGTTCCATGGTTCCCTGTATCTGGGAGGTGCGCCGTGGAACCGAATGTGGGACTGAAATATCGAAAGTTGAGTCCAACGAATATATAAATCGTCTGTAGGCGTTCCAACAAATGCGCCGGTATCCTGGCTCCAGAAGGAAAATCCGCAGAGCCCCAGGCTTAATCCACCGCGCAGAGAGCAAAGAAGGTTTTCATAATTTGCGGAATTATCTCCCGACCAGTGCACCGGATATCTTTGAGACCCTGCGTATGCACTTCTTGCCCATATAATTTTGTCTCCGGTTGCCTCCTCCGTTATCTCAAAAGCCGCTTTGCTGTAGAGGAGCGGATAGAGATTATGCATTTGCCGTCCATCATACTTCATGAACCCCATTGCGGGTTCGATACCCTCTCCAAAATCTACCTTAATGGCTGATGCTCCCATATCCAGCAACTTTTTCAGTAGATTTTGGTACCAGGAAACCGCCTCCGGATTCGAAAAGTCAATAGGATGCGCTGGATATCTCAATAAAAACAGGAAAGGGGAGCTGTTTTTTGCCAACACTTTTTTCATCTTTGCTTCCCGATAGAGATCGGTTTCATCAATAACGTAGGGTTCCTGCCACAGGGAAATTCTGAACCCCATCTCCCTGGCTTCCTTAAACATTCTTTCAGGATCGGGAAATCTTTTGCCATCAAACTCCCAGTCGCAATGCCAGTCCTTTTTAAACCATCCTGTATCAATATGAATGACATCACTTGGAAAACTAAGATCCCGTAGCTTTTTGGCCACGTCAAGCACTTCTTTTTGTGAATAATAAGTAATCCTTGACATCCAGGTTCCGAACGACCACTTCGGCGGGACCGAGGCCTTACCCGTCAATTCGGTGTAGTTGAATAGAATTTTTTTAAAGGAGGGGCCATAGAAACAATAATAATCTATCAGATCTCCTTCAACAGCAATTTGGTTTTTACAGTATTCACGGCTTCCAACCCAGAAGGTGATGGGTCTGCTCTCATTTACAAAAATACCATAACCCCTGGTGCTCATGAAAAAAGGAATATTCTTATAAACCCTGCCGGAAGTATTACCAACACCTTCGAAGTTCCAGAAAGCATAAGTTTTCCCAACCTTGTTTAATGGTCCGAAATGTTCCCCTAATCCATAAATACCTTCCCCGGGATAAAGCACAAAAGATTCAACCCCAAAGGTGAGCGAGCTTTTTTTATCTTTGATGAAGCCAAGAGGAAAAGCATCCATTGTTGTAGGAAATTCATTTTTGGTTTTACTTCCTGATTCAGTAATCAGATTACCTTGTGCGTCGTAAACTCTTATTCGGAAATCCTCTTTATATATCTCAAGCGTAATCTTTTGCGTAGTAATAGTATATCGATCGCCGAGCTCCTTAAAATCCACATTTAGCTGACGATCTGTGATATCTTCGTTGATCATCGGAGTTTTGTTCTCCGGGACAACTTTTTCAGCAGTCAGTCTGAGACGGTAAATATCCTCTCTAAGTAGATCTATCTGTAGAATCAACTCTTTGAAACGGGTTTTTCCCGTAATTTTATATTGATGCGCAAGTTCATTCTCAAGATCCCGTATTTGATAAATATTGAACCCTTTGGCGCGAAATAAAAATGAGTTTTCTTTTCGTTCCAAGTATTTTACTTGTAGTACAGAGGCAGCTTTTTTACTTCTAATTTTTCTGATAACCGTAAATAATGAATTAAACGCTGTTCCGTCAACATCCAAAGGATGATCGGTATAGCCAAAAAATACGTTAGGTCCGAATTCACCAATTTTGTTTTTTAAAATAGGATATCGTATACGGTTTTTAACAAGATACCAGAGAAGTTTTACTATTTTCGGTTTAGCTTTAACATTTTCATCTACTACAGGTATATTCTTACTGTCTTGGATAATTGCCCTCCTTTCCATTGGAAATCCTAATCGTTATATGTGATAAAATATTCGGTTTATTGAGAATATCCTGCGTACCAATCGTGATAAAGTGGCAGGCGCTCAGGTCTGCCCCTACGATTTGAATGATTATGTGAAATTTTATTATATACCATTGTCATTTAAAAATATTGAGGGCGGCGATGAGACATTTGCATTTTACTCTTTTCTGACCTAACATGTCCATATCTTCCCAATCATCCGCCTCCTTCCATTCCGGCTGCTCTTTCTTACCCAAACAAAAGTCATGTTTAAGTGAATCACTTCACCATAAACGTACGAGGTATTAGATAACACAATAAAAGTTTTCAATTTTAGACGATGCTTTAATTAAACGCGAAATTTATCGAAACCAGGCTTTCGTTTTTCCATAAACGCGTTTCTTCCTTCAACGGATTCCTCGGTTCCGTAAAACATGCTAAGTCCTCCCACACCCAGGTTGGTGACTCCCGGCGTCCCGTCAATCTCAGCGTGAAAAGCATATTTAAGCATCTTCAAAGCGGTTGGACTTTTTTCAAGCAACTCCTGGCACCATTTGTCAACTTCAGCATTCAGAGCCTCCGACGGAACAACCGCGTTGACAAGGCCCATTTCCAGCGCTTCTTGCGCGGTATATTGCCGGCATAAATACCAAATCTCTTTCGCACGTTTCATGCCAACACATCGCACCAGATCACCGGTTCCGTAACCGGGATCAAAACTTCCCACTCTTGGACCGGCTTGGCCAAGTTTTGCGTTTTCTGACGCGATGGACAGATCGCACACCACCTGAAAAACCTGCCCTCCGCCAATGGCATACCCATTGACTCTGGCAATCACCGGTTTGGGGATACTCCGGATAAGATTTGAGACAGTTTGCCAACCGACTTCCAGAGGAAGCGCCGCTACCGTACCCTCATACCCCCCTTCTCCTCTTATGGACTGATCACCCCCGGTGCAAAACGCCTTGTCTCCAGCACCTGTCAAAACAATCACGCCTATGGATTTGTCCACCCATGCATCAGTAAATGCTTGATTTAGCTCCAAAAGCGTAACAGGAGTACAAGCGTTAAATTTTTCAGGACGGTTAATAGTAATATAAGCCACACCGCTTTTTTTATCATAGATAGTTTCTTCAAATTTCATGGATTTTTCTCCTAAGGCTTTCTTCTTTGAAGTTTGAGGGGTTGGTTCCTGGCATGTTAAATTCGTGATGATTTCGTAAAAAATCCAATTCCAGCGTTACGCTTCATCCTCGCCCTGTTAAATTCTCGCTCGGCGAGACGGCGGAGCCGATTTAACAGGGCAAGTCACTACGGCGTACTATAATAAGTACGACTCATTCCTCAGAATTTGCGTTGTTTGTTGGAGCGGAGCGGAAATCCCGCTGTAAGCGGGAAACTTGAACTTTTTTCTTTGCCATCACAATTTTGGCTTTATATGAAACCATCAATTCTTGAGACTCAGACAGTAAAAAGGAACTTTTATCATACCATTGTCAACCCGCCGCTTACGCTTAAAACCTGGCCGGTAATAAAATCAGCTTCCTTAGAAGCAAGAAAGACAACCGCGTTGGCAATGTCTTCTGGAAGCCCCATCCGTTTTAGTGGAATAATCCTATCCATGCTCGAAAGAATTTTTTCAGCGAATTCGCTTTCCGCCTTCATCTCATCAACCATTGGCGTTGATGACGGCCCGGGGCAAATCACATTCACATTAATCTGGTTGCGTGCCAATTCGCGCGCTAAACTTTTACTAAAAGAAATAACAGCACCTTTGGCACCGGCGTAAATCGCTTCGCCCATACTCCCAACACGGGCTGCGTCAGAACTAATATTGATGATCTTACCGCGGTTTTTAAGGATCATATCATCCATCACAGAATAGATACAGTTAAGCATCCCCTTGAAGTTGATATCAATAATCTTATTCCAAAACTCAGGCGTGGTTTCAGCAAAGGGAATAATTCTATCCCAGCCCGCGTTATTAACAAGTATATCGATAGGGCCGAAATGATCTTTGGCTGTCGCGACCATGGACTCTACAGATTCCAGACTGGTAATATCTGTTTTTATAAAAATGGCGAAGCCGCCGGAGCGTTTAATTTCAGTGACAGTACTATCAGCTTCTTCTTCCAGCAAGTCGGCGATGACAACGCTTGCTTCCTGTTGGGCCAGTGTCAGGGATATGCCGCGTCCAATCCCTCTGGCGCCGCCGGTTACAATCGCTACCTGCTCCTTTAATTCAAGCATAATAGCCGCCACCTCGTTTATCTAAATGATTTCTTTGAATAGACAAATCGTTTCGTTATAATAAAACGTTTTCTAATAAAGCGTATCGAAAATTGACTCGCCGATATTTTGATTACTTCACTTTTAACGCGTCTTGAATTTGATCAGCATACACGGATAGTTTGCTTAGATGAGCATCTAAAAAAGTACCTGCAGTTGAATGCCCCCCCATGTTTCCCATGACATCGGCTCTGATCAATTCTAACGCAGTTTCAACAGCCATCCTTCGTTTTTGTCCTTCTTCAATGTTGACCTTCATGTCATCATAAAGAACCAGTTTTTCGGTCATTTTTACCTCCGTTTTCTAATCTTTAATTACATTTTAAAAGGTTTTAACGTTGATTAAAACAATTATCATGAACATGCTGCAGTTTCAATAAAATCATATTTTT
Source organism: Deltaproteobacteria bacterium (assembly GCA_019309685.1). Classification (GTDB taxonomy): domain Bacteria; phylum Desulfobacterota; class Desulfobacteria; order Desulfobacterales; family JAABPS01; genus JAABPS01. Next base: position 197 of record JAFDFT010000222.1, on the reverse strand, counting down.
TATTATTTTTCATGTACGATACGCATAAATCCATAATCAATGAATCATAAAAACAATCTGAAAATATTATAAAAAGTATTTAAAAACTTCGCGCTTGCTGATAATATAAGCAATATAAGACAAAATGAGCACTTTTGCAAAATGTTGATTTAAAACTCGCACAGTGGAGGTAAACGTACATATGCAGCCCCTAACCA
>JAFDFT010000221.1 GCA_019309685.1 Deltaproteobacteria bacterium | reverse complement strand
CTCTCATGGGGAAGAAATTTAACCTTAAATGTGCTTGCACTCATTTACAGTCATCTCCTAAGCAAAAATATTTTCCGGTTTGTATGGATAGGTCCCCTCAATAATCTCAACACCCGCCTTTTTCTTTATCTTTTCTATGATAGTATCCTTATAAGGACAATGGTCTATGATACATGTGGCGATAGGAACCTTTGTAATTGTTTCTCCCATGGGCTTATTCCACAGATTGATCTCCGCCAGCCGGGTGACGATCGCTGCCCCCGGGCAATCACCACAATTGAGAAGGCCGATCAGCTCTGAATCCTGATCCTGATATCTATCGAATCCCCATCTTTCTTATTAAACCCAACAAATGCATCTGGAACATCCGATGCAAACGTTATTCATAGCCCGCTTACATCCTACAATCAAGATTTTTTCCATCTTTTAATCTCTTCTGAAATAATTGTTAACCGTATGAAGTTTCATAAAGAATGATACATATTTCATCGATGAATTACCAAAAATTTTTGTACTAAGCTGTAAATGTCAGCTTGGTTCCCGACATATTTAACAAAAACCGATCCGGCATTTCATTTTCGATCGCTAAAATAGCCTTTCTCCCTGTGCAATGGGTTGGAACAATATAGGCAGGGTTCATTTCTTTTAATCCGTTAAGCGTTGGTTCAATCACAGGCTCCATATCCGGTCCGGTCAGATGGAAACCACCCATAACCATAAAAACCTGATCAATACCCGTTATTTCCTGTGCATACTTGACTGTATTAATAATTCCCGCATGTGCGCACCCGGATATCACCGCAAGCCCTTTCCCTTTAACATTGGCAACAATGGCAGTGTCGTCAAGTAAGTCGTCCCATTTTTCTTCACCGTTGTCCTGGTAATAAAAATTCGGGATTCCTTTTTCGAAATCAGTCGTCCTGGGGATCTCACCCAAAAACAGGATCTCTCCATTGAGCAGAGGATAGGGATTCTTCGTTTCCCATATACTCACATCCGCATCTTCCGCCTTTTCTCTGGTAAACGCGGGGAATTTTACTTTAAAATCATCAGTGATCTTCACATACCTGGGATTTCTGAAAGCTTCTGGATGAACGATCAACTCAATTCCTTTTTTACCTATCATACTTGAGAGCGCTTTAAGGCCCCCAACATGGTCCAGGTGCCCATGCGAAAGAGCGAGGGCTTCGATCGAAGATAAATCCACACCCAAGGCATCCGCGTTAAAAGCAGCACCCTGTTCTGAAAACCCGAAGTCAAATAAGAGGTTTTTTGTTTCTTCTCCGGCAGTTACCGTTATCACCGCCGAAAAACCGTGTTCAGCAATCACTGAATTCTTTATTTCCATATCTTTTAACGGCATGGCTCTTTGAATAATATCGGTATTGTCACCTGCTGCCAGGTCCACGTAATTATCCTGAAGGGTTAAAATTTCAATCTTGTCTATTTCATTAATTGTAATTGTCATCATTCCCCCTTATATTTTTAATTATTTGTTTATTTTTTCTTTTCACAAATAAACGTACTATCTCAATTGAACGAAAGTTGAGGATGCTTCAACTTCCCAGGCGACAGGATCTACGCTTCGCTCCGACAAAGCTTTAAGGGTGAAGCCGTAATAATCTACTGCGATCCCTTAGAGAGCTTTGAATAATTGCCATTTTTAACCGATTCGGACTTATAACTTACTGTTATTATTAGATGTGGATTTGGAAAAATCGAGAAATTCAAAGGTCTCCCTTAATAACGCAGAAGATGGGGTATTATCGGCTTTCCCGTAGGGTAAATAAAATAAAAATATAAATGATATGTATACCTCATCTATAGAAGATATACAAAAATATGAATAAAGCGAGCTATACCCTTAATCCTTATGTAATTAGTAAAAGTTTTTTATTTTATTTACGCTCATTTGAGGTACTATGATCTGCAGTGTAAAGATCGCCTTCAAATCCCCATCTCTTTGACTGCCTTTTCCCAGACATTTTTAATTGCTTTATTGGCGTTTGAATTTGAATCATATTCGAAAACCGTTTGGCGATTTACCATTGACCGCGTAAACACCTGATCAAAAGGGATGACGCCTAAATATTTCAAGCCATTTTCTATTGCGAACTTCTCTATTTCTCTTGTCTTTTCCAGATTAATGTCTGCTTTGTTCACACACACCATTGCCGGAACTTTAAAAAAACTTGCCAGTTCCGCAACACGTTCCATATCATGAACCCCGGAAACAGTCGGCTCTGTGACAATGAGTACAGCATTCGCGCCGCCTATTGCCGCAATGACAGGACATCCAATACCGGGAGGCCCATCCGTAAGAATCAAGTCTATCCCTTTTTCGATGGCAAGTTTATTGGCCTCCTGTCGCACAAGGCTTACCAGTTTTCCGGAATTCTCTTCTGCGATACCAAGCCTGGCATGAACCATCGGCCCCAGTCGTGTATCTGAAAGAAACCATTCTCCGCACATCTTCTCTGGAAAATCAATTGCCTTTTCAGGGCAGAAATAAACACAAACCCCGCAACCTTCACATAAAATAGAATCAACACAAAATGCTTCATTTATCGCATCCCATTGGCACAAATCTCTGCACAAACCGCATTCAGAACATTTATCCGTATTGATAATCGCGGTATTTCCCGCCTCAAAATCGGTCTGTTGTAGAATATCCGGATCAAGAATCAAATGAAGATCCGCCGCGTCAACATCCGCGTCACAAAGGACTTTATTTTCGGCCAACGACGCAAACGCGCCCATTAAGCTGGTTTTCCCAGTTCCTCCTTTTCCACTTATAACAACCAATTCTTTCATGAATCAATCCTGTCTAATAAACTATTTTTTGTATATCTTCGTATAACTTTTTAAACTTTTCTTTCCATCCGGGTATGACTTCTGCCATGATGATGCCTTGAGAATACTTCTCTGCAACTTGCCTATCAAAAGGTATTTCCATAAGAATCGGAATATTATTATCAGCTGCAAACGTTTTTACTTCATTGTCACCGATATCAGAACGATTAATAACCAATCCGCAGGGAATGCCGAGAATGTTTACCGCGCCAACGGCCAGCTTTAAATCATGCAATCCAAAAGGGGTAGGCTCTGTGACCAGTAAAATAAAATCTGCCCCATGCATTGCAGCAATGACGGGACAGGACGTCCCGGGAGGCGCATCAATAATTGTCAGCATATCCGGGTTTGTATAAGACCGAACCGCTTCAATCAGTGGAGGAGCCATGGCCTCGCCCACCCTTAGTCTTCCATGAACAAATGCAAGACCATTCCGATGACCTATCTGCACATCACCCAATCTACGATCTGATTTTTCAATAGCAGCCTCCGGGCAAACTTCCCAGCAACCGCCACAACTATGGCAAAGCTCCGGAAACGTAATGATGGTATCTGCAATTCTCGCAATCGCCTTAAATTGGCAAATCTCATCACATTTATCGCAAAGGCTGCATTTGGAATCATCAACAACAGGAACCGGTGTTGAAACTACTTCCGTTTTGACAAAAACAGGATTGATAAATAGATGTGCATTTGGCTCCTCCACGTCACAATCCAGTAACTGAACATCAGTATCAACAGATACAGCCAGACTGGTTGCAATAGTGGTCTTGCCTGTTCCGCCTTTTCCGCTTGCAATACTTATAATCATTTTAAAAATTCCATTTCCATCCATTTCACAACGGATGAAATATGTGTAATGTTTACATCAACATTTAATTTAGTGATAATCATGTGTGCCCTGGATCACTTCAATGCCGGTCTTTTGAGTCAAGATCTCCGCGAGTTCCTTTGCATCCGTGTATGGGCATCCCGGTTTCGCATTGACAAGACAGGAACTCAGGTGAATCACATCCGGTTTTATTTCAGATAATTTCATGGCCATCCCCAATGTGGGAGCTACAGCCCGACCCGGGCATTCACATTTAACGAATTCTGTTACCTGCGAAGGTTCAGAAAAACTGCCTTCTCCAAGAGCGGCTGCTTTAAGACATCGCCATTCTCCCGGGCATCCATATCCACTATCCATATATGCTCCGCATCCAATTACTGCAACTTTCATGATTTGTACCTCACTTTCGTCTTATTCTTCTAAAGGTATTTAAAGGAAAAAACGTACTCTTCATCTTGATGAACCTGATCTTTACGCAATATTCTTTCCACAACAACTCCCGGGGCCAGCGCATCCCGCATCACCGGGATCGGTCCCGCAACAGCTTGTGTCTCCGGGTCCGGGCAAACTGGTTTTTGAAGGCCCGGAGAGTGACGAATGGGCTGAAAGCATTTTTTTGAGATTGGTTCCACTGCATTTAATACACGCTGAAGGGCTCTCTGACCCTTGAACCAAAACCTCACTGGTCTCCCCGCAATCCAGGCAAAGGTAATCAAATAATGGCATGAGTTTCCCCCCTTTTGCTGATCTTTTAAAATCAAACTCTAATTATTTAGGCTCGTATGTTCTTAACTAACTGGCAAATACTTATTCAATCTTCTTCAATTGATATATCTGTTTATTGTCATTGCGAAGCGAAGCAATCTCCAACCAGCTTAAAAATCAGGGAATTGCGAAGCCTGTTCCGAACGGAATATCTTTTGCTAAAACGAACTATTCAAATCCAGATTCCTTCGGCTTCGGTCATCGACCTCGCAATGACACTTGAGAAATCCCACTCCTCGCTATGACAGCCAAAAATAATGCATTAATTACAGTGCGGTGTGCTAGTACCTTTTAATGATCACAAACATTATCACCCGCAACCAATTCATTATCCAGATAGCTTTTTACAAGTTCTTCCGGCTCCAGTGAGGGTGCCCCGGTGATGACACTAATTCCAACTTGATCAAAAAGGCTGATAGCCCTTTGTCCCATACCCCCGGCAATGATTACAGTTGCGCCCAAGTCATGAAGCCATTGCGAATCTGTTTGTCTTCCACATCAATAACCGCAAACTCTTTGCAATGGCCAAAATGTGCGGTCAGTTTTCCTTCAACCAAGGGAATCGCGAATTTCATAACTTTTACCTCCCGTTCATTATTAAGAATTAAATAACTGAATCAAAAAATCGTGTATCTTCAAAAAACTTCTATGCGGAAATAAACGCTGCCATTTTTTCCGCAATACCGACAAAGGCTTTTGTAACGTCTGAATCTTTATGTTCATCCTGATACGCAAGCCCTGCATCGCCGCAAGAAACCATTTCCTGGTCAAATGGAATTTTACCTAAAAAAGGAATGTCCGCGTCTTTTGCCGTCTTTTCACCGCCACCGGTTCCGAACAGCTCAATCGGTTTGCCGCAGTGCGGACAGGAAAAGCCGCTCATATTTTCAATCAGCCCAAAAATATTCATTTTTACGGTTTTACAAAAATTAATCGACTTTCGGACATCTGCCAGGGAAACTTCCTGGGGTGTGGTCACAATAACGGCCTGAATATCACTAATTGTTTGCGCGATTGTCAATGGTTCGTCTCCTGTGCCCGGTGGAGAATCAACAATTAAAAAATCGAGTTCACCCCATTCCACATCGCCAATAAACTGCTTGATCGCACCATACTTCATAGGACCTCGCCATATGATCGCATCATCTTTATTTAACATCAGCGACTCTACTGAAATGACTTTTAAACTATCTCGGCATATTTTTGGCAGCAGTTTTCGATTTTGATTTATATCAAGCTCCCCTTTAATACCAAGCATCCTAGGCACATCCGGGCCATGGATATCGACATCTACCAGTCCAACCCTAAACCCTTTATTTGCCAGCGCAATGGCGATATTTACGGAAGTACTTGTTTTCCCTACACCGCCCTTTCCGCTCATGACCATGACCTTATGTTTTATTTTTTTCAGCGAATTTTCTACCGCCAAATCCTGATCATCCTTTGTTTTTTTTTGTTTCTTTCCGTTATCCACACTTTCCTGAATTTCCACCATTATAATCTCCTTGAAATATTTTTATCTGTACATTTCTTACTATATCATGACCAATGCCCATCCACATTGGCTTCATCCGTTTGTTTTAATTCACCGTTTTTAAACTTTTCTATCGCATCAATCACCCGT